>CALWTQ010000019.1 GCA_944384505.1 uncultured Mediterraneibacter sp. | reverse complement strand
GCGCGCAGGGATTGTCTGAGCGCAGCGAGTTGCCCGGAGCGCCGCTTTGCCCTTAAACATCTCTTCGGCCTGTTAGATTTTCCGGATTCTGGAACGGAACATCGCACGGCTGTCCCCTTTCACAGAATACGTATCGCAAACCATCCGCTCCGCTTCCGAACGTGAGTCACAGGATATGTTAGTGCACTAAATAGCTGTCAAACTAATCAGCTGAAAACAATTCCTGCGCATAGTGAACGGACTGCATGGCATCTTTCCCATAGAAGTCCGCCCCAATCATATCCGCATACTCCTGGTTCAGCACAGCGCCGCCCACCATCACCCGGCACTTAGGCGCTTTCTCTCTCAGCTGCCGTATCGTCTCTTCCATGCTGACCACAGTTGTCGTCATAAGCGCGCTTAAGCCCACAAGCCTTATATTCTTTTCCAGAACTGTATCCACGATCCGCTCCGGCGGGACGTCTTTCCCCAGGTCAATCACGTCAAAACTGTAGTTCTCAAGGAGTACTTTGACAATATTCTTCCCGATATCATGGATATCCCCTTTGACTGTGGCTATTACAACGGTGCCTGCTTTCTCCTGTACATCGCCGCTTTTGTCCATCTTCTCTTTGAGAACCGCGAACGCGCTTTTCGCCGCCTCCGCGCTCATCAGAAGCTGAGGGAGGAAAAGGGTCCCTTTTTCAAAGCCGTCGCCCACCCGGTTCAGAGCCGGGATCAATTCCCGGTTTATAATGTCCAGCGGAGCCTCCTGTTCCACAAGGCTGGCCGTAATGTTTCTGGCATCCTCTTTGAGTCCTTTCTCAATGACTGCGGACAGACTCACAGCAGCCGTTTTGCCCGTCTGCCCTGCGGACACGCCGTTTCCCGTACCGGCTCCTGCATTACTTCCAGCAGTGGGTCCGCCGGTGCCGGCCGCCGCTGCCGCAGATGCCCCATACCTGCCGATGTATTTCTCGCAGTTTGCGTCCAGATTCATCAGCGCGTGGTAAGCGTACCACGCCTTCATCATGTCCTCGGAAGAAGGATTGATAATCCCTGCGCTTAACCCGTTCATCATAGCCATCGTATAGAAGGCAGAGTTGATGACCGGACGGCTTGGAAGGCCGAATGAGATATTGGACACGCCCAGGACTGTATTTACTTTCACTTCATCCCTGAGCCGGCGCAGTGTTTCCAGCGTCACTTTCGCCCCATCCGGCTCGGAGCTGATGGTCATGGCAAGGGCGTCGATTACGATATCCTTCTTTTTGATTCCGTATTTTGCCGCCTCGCAGATAATTTTCTCCGCAATCCGCACTCTTTCCCCCGCATCTGAGGGGATACCGGATTCATCGAGCGTCAGCCCGATGACCACTCCACCGTATTTCCGGATCAGCGGGAATACCAGATCCATGGATTCCTGCTTGCCGCTGACGGAATTGACCATCGCTTTCCCATTGTAGATCCTCAGGGCATTTTCCATGGCCTCAGCGTCTACCGTATCAATCTGAAGCGGAAGGCTGACCACACTCTGCAGTTCCTGCACCACTTCTTTCATAAGAGAGGGTTCGTCAATATCCGGCAGCCCTACATTCACATCCAGGATGTGCGCCCCATTGTCCTGCTGGGTAATTCCTTCCCTGAGAATATAGTCCAGGTCATGTTCCTTGAGAGCCTGCTTAAACCGCTTCTTCCCTGTCGGGTTGATTCTCTCGCCTATGATCTTCGACCCGTTTTTCTCATCTCCGAAGTTTCCGAGGAAAACGCTCTGTCCATAAGAAGATACGACCGTGTATTCCTTTTCCCGAACCGGACGGATCTCCATCCCTCTGCACTGATCCACCATGGCCCGTATGTGGTCCGGCGTGGTCCCGCAGCATCCTCCGATCAGGCACGCCCCCATCCCGACGATCTCTTTCATAAATCCGGCAAAAGCATCTGGCTCCACGTCATAATAAGTCTGCCCGTCCTTCTGCTTCGGAAGCCCTGCGTTTGGTTTTACGATCACAGGCAGAGAAGTGTACTTCAGCAGCTCTTCCAGAACAGGGTGCATCTGTTCCGGCCCCATACCGCAGTTGATTCCGAGAGCGTCCACGCGGAGTCCCTCCAGAAGAGCCGTGACAGCCGGCACATCCGCTCCGGTAAGGAGCTTATGCCTCTCGTCAAAGATCGCTGTCGCGAAAACGGGCAGGGACGTATTCTCCTTTGCCGCAAGCACAGCTGCTTTCAGCTCATACGTGTCGCTCATCGTTTCAATGTGGATCAGGTCAGCGCCCGCCCGCTCTCCCAGAACCATTACTTCTTTAAAAGCCTCATAGGCTGTCTCAAAATCCAGATCTCCCATAGGCTTCAGGAGCTTTCCCGTCGGACCGATGTCAAGCGCGGTATAGATCTTTCTTCCCGGACAGGCCTCTGCGGCCGCTTCTTTTACATGGCTTACCGCCGTTTCTATAATCTCCTTTAAAGACCATGTATTGTCATGAAATTTCAGGGCGTTTGCGCCGAATGTATTCGTCAGCACAATATCGCTTCCCGCTTCAATATAGCGTCTGTGGATCTCCCGGATCACTTCCGGGTGAGCCAGGTTCCAGGTCTCAGGCAGCTCTCCCGGAGCAAGTCCTTTCTCCTGAAGCAGAGTTCCCATCCCTCCGTCAAAAAAAATCAGTTCTTTTCCAAGTCGTTCTCTGAACATACTATTTCCTTTCTCTCCTCTTCTGTCAGAAGGGTATTATCTCCGGTACTCACAGTCTTTCTTCTCACAGGCCTCGCAGCCCTGCACAGGGCACCGCTCTTTCACAGGGCTGGCGCCGATCAAAGCAGTGACAGACTTTGTCGGCGTCATCATGAAGCTGTCCGTCATTGTAAGCCCGATCGTTTTGGCGCACTCCAGGATCCGCATGATCGGCTCCTGATAGTGGATATCCAGATCACCGTAGCCGGGGCTGAACCTGGGCCGGAGATATAGGCCCTCTTTTTCCAGCCTGCGACCGATTTTCAGCTGCTCGCTGTCGCAGTACTCCTCCAGGAACGCCGCCGCGCAGGCCTGCAGTACCACTGCTTTGGCCATATCTGTAATGGAGACTCTCCGGATCAGCCGGTCAACGGCCCCTCCCAGCGTGGCGCCGAACAGCACCGCCTTTGTGCATCCTTTCAAGTTCCGGTTAAGGCTTGTGCTCCTTATTTCCATATTCCCTATGATAATACAGCCATCTTCCCTCTGTTCCATTTCAAAAATGCGGCTGACTGACTTCGGCGCCGCTGTTGCCTCCAGCATGGCAAACGCATCCTTTATCAGCGCCAAAGTATTCTCATCCGCCGCATTTTTCCCATATCCCAGATATCGGACGGCCTCTCTTGTCCGTCTGTCCATTGTCTCCACCTGCACCTTTATAATTTCTGACAAATTATTCATAATCACCGCTGCCTATACTTTTATAATCTCTGAAAGGTTGCTCATAATCGCCGCTGCCACATCCGGTTTATTCATTGTATAGATATGGATATTCTTCACGCCGTTGGCCAGAAGGTCGATGATCTGATCCGTGGCGTAAGCGATCCCCGCCTGCTTCATCGCTTTCGGAGAGCTGCCGAACCGGTCGAGTATGGCAAGGAATCGCCTCGGGAACATAGTGCCTGACAATTCCTGGCTCTTCTTCATCTGTGAGGCGCTCGTAATCGGCATAATGCCCGGAAGAACCGGAACCGTAATGCCCGCCTCCCTGATCCTGTAGAGGAAGTTGTAATGGATGTCATTGTCAAAAAACATCTGGGTGGTCAAAAAGTCCACGCCGCTGTCCACCTTCTGTTTCAGATAGCGGATGTCATCCGCTTTATGTTCATTCTCTACATGTCCCTCCGGATAACAGGCTCCTCCGATACAGAAGTCCCCATGCCGCCGGATCTCTTCTACAAGTTCAAAGGCATAGCGGAACCGGTCCGCGTCCGGGAATGTCATTCCTTCCGGGATATCGCCTCTGAGCGCAAGAATATTTTCAATCCCAAGCTCCTTTAAATTTTCAATCACTGTTCTCACTTCCGCTTTCGTAGAGGAAGCGCAGGTGAGATGAGCCAGGCTTAACACATGCAGATCGTCCTTTATGTGAGAAGCGATCCTTACTGTATTCCTGCTCGTCCCTCCGCCCGCTCCGTATGTCACGCTGATAAACGCAGGGCGCAATTCCGCCATCTCATCTACTGCTGATACCACCTTGTCATACGTTTCATCTGTCTTAGGCGGAAACACTTCAAAAGAAATATGTATTCTGTCCTCTTTCAGTCTGTCTATTATCTTCATTTAGTGCCTTTCTTCCACACATGGCGCCGCCGCCTTCAATATGGTGAAGGCGGCGGAAAAGCCCATGATTTTTACTCGCCGATCAGTCCTTTATAGAGATCCTCGTACTTCCCTGCAGAAGTTTTCCATGAGAAGTCTTTGCTCATAGCTCTCTCTACAATCTTGTTCCAGTCTCTCTTCTTATCATAGTAAATCCGCTCTGCATAACGGATGGTATTCAGCATCTCATGCGCGTTATAATTGCAGAAGCTGAATCCCGTTCCAGTCTTCTCGTATTCGTTGTATGCCTCAACCGTATCCTTAAGCCCTCCTGTCTCCCGCACAATCGGAAGCGTACCATAGCGCAGGCTCATGAGCTGGCTGA
The DNA here is from genome assembly GCA_944384505.1 of uncultured Mediterraneibacter sp. Classification (GTDB taxonomy): domain Bacteria; phylum Bacillota; class Clostridia; order Lachnospirales; family Lachnospiraceae; genus Mediterraneibacter. The sequence goes on along the minus strand of CALWTQ010000019.1, from coordinate 47,502 downwards.
GACCGCATGGCTCAAACAGGGACGGCATCAAAAACGCGTCACAGGACGCATAAATCCTGTGGGAAAGTTCATCCGAATAGTAAATGTTCGCGGATACCTTGCCTGAATACTTCCACGCAAAGTGGCGGAACATGTTCTCGTATTTCACATCACCGGTTCCAAGCACTACAATCTGCACCGCATCCTGGCACAGTTCGTCCATGATATAGTCCACCAGGTCGAATCCCTTCTGATCCGTCAGGCGGGACACCATACCGATGAGCATGACCTTCGGATCAATATTAAGCCCCAGTTCTTCCTGAAGGGACGTCTTGTTGACAGGCTTATTCTTCCGGAAATTCCCGATCGAGAAATTCTTCGCAATCCTCCAGTCTGTCTCCGGGTTCCAGTCATTATAGTCCAGTCCGTTCACAATGCCGCACAGATCTCCTGCCCTTGCGGACATCAGCCCGTCCAGGCCCTCGCCATAGAAGGGCGTCTTGATCTCCTCCGCATAGCTGCCGCTCACCGTCGTCACTTTATCCGCATAGACGATACCGCCTTTCAGCAGATTCGCGTCCTTGTACGCCTCCATCTTATCCGGCACGAAGTAATATTCCGGCAGCCCTGTGATTCCTCTGACAGTTTTTGTGTCCCATACGCCCTGGAATTTCAGATTATGTATGGTCATCACAGTCTTAATACCGCGGTAATATTCTCCGAGATATCTGAAATTGTCCAGATATACCGGGATCAGGCCGGTCTGCCAGTCATGGCAGTGGATGAGATCCGGGCGGAACCCGATCACAGGGAGGATACTGAGCACTGCTTTTGAAAAGAATGCGAATTTCTCGATATTCCACTTCGGATCGCCGTCATAGGGGGCAAATCCGCTGAAGTAGTGTTCATTGTCAATAAAATAGAATGTAATGTCATCGCGGACAGTTTTCAGAACTCCCACATACTGATTCTGTCCCGCAATGTCCATATAGAAGTGGGTCACATATTCCATCTGATCCTTCCACTCCTGTCTCATGCAGGTATATTTCGGCAGCACAACCCGTACATCGTATCTCTCTTTGTCAAACTCCTTTGGAAGCGAACCCACAACATCTGCGAGGCCGCCGGTCTTAATAAACGGCACACATTCTGAAGCAGCAAATAAAATGTTTTTCATAACTTTGATCCTCCATTTTCTGCATTAATCGCCGAAAGGCTTTCACTAGGTCTTATTATACCTTATTTCGCGTATAATGCAAAGGATTTTATCTCTTATGTATCCGTTCAGCCCACGCTGCCGTGCTTATACTCCAGCTGGATCGTATCCGCGATCAGCGCGATAAACTCTGAGTTTGTGGGCTTTCCCTTCCCTGTGCTCACTGTATATCCGAACAGCTCGTCCAGGGTATCCAGCTTTCCTCTGCTCCAGGCCACTTCGATAGCATGCCGTATGGCCCTCTCCACACGGCTGGATGTGGTCTGGTACTTTTTCGCGACTGTAGGGTACAGAATCTTAGTGATGGCATTTAATACATCCATATCGTTTACTGCCATGATGATCGCATCCCTCAGATAATGATATCCTTTGATATGCGCAGGGATGCCGATCTCATGGAGCATATTTGTCACCCTGTTTTCCAGATTATCCCCTCTTACTTTATCCCCCGAAGGTTCTTCCTCCCTCTTTTCGTGATTCCGGAACATTTTTCTTACGGATTTTATCCTTTCCAGCAAAAGCTCATTGTTGAACGGCTTCATAATATAGTAATTCGCGCCTTTGTTAAAAGCGTCTTCTGTAATCCTTTCCTGTCCCACCGCTGTAATGACAATAAAATACGGACGTTTATTGACAGCTTCCCCCTGATTCACCTGTTCCATTACCGTCAATCCATCCATTTTCGGCATGATCAGATCGAGAAGAACAACGTCCGGCTGTCTGTCTTTGATGATCTGACACATCTCTTCGCCATTTTTTGCCTTTCCCACCAGATCCAGCTCTTTGTCTGTACTGATGATATTCCCCAGCACGTCAAGTATTTTCTGATTATCATCAGCGATGGCGACACTCAAATGCTCCATTCTCTTCTCTCCTTTAGATTTGAGAACCAGCCTTGAAACGCCACCTGCTTATTATATCCGCAGCAATTTGCAGATTCAAGGAAATTTTGTAACACTAATTCGACACACTTTTCGACATTTCAGACGATTCGACCTGGTTCAGCATATTCTCTATAAAAATACCATACCCCATTGTCGAATCCTGCACGAACACATGTGTTACCGCGCCGATGAGTTTTCCGTTCTGAACGATAGGGCTCCCGCTCATCCCCTGTATGATACCTCCCGTTTTTTCCAGCAGTTCGGGGTCTGTCACCCGGATTACAAGCCCTTTATTGATCTCCGTGCTTTTCGTGTCGACTTCCGTCACCTGAATGTCATATTCTTTCAGTTCTCCGTCAAGATAACAGCGGATAGCCGCAGGTCCGACAGATATCTCCTCTTTTTTCGCTGTTTCTATGGGGATCTGCTCCTCAAAAAGCTCGTCGATCCGCTCTATGGTCCCGTATATCCCGGCCTCTGTGTTCTTGTCAATGCTGCCCAGCACATTATATCGGTTGTACACAATAATCCCTTCCATACTTCCCGGGGAACCGTCCGCGCCTTTGATGATATTCTGTATGCTGGTCCGGTATACCGTCCCGTCTGAGATCGTCATCAGGACGTTCGTGTCCGTGTCGTGAATGCCGTGGCCCAGGGCCCCGAATCTGCTTTTATCCGTCAGAAATGTAACCGTCCCCAGTCCCTGCACATTATCCCTGACCCAGATTCCCAGACGGTATTCATCCGGCGAGCACTCCACAGGGCTGATCCTGATATCCAGCACCTCGCCGTCCCGCCGGACTGTCAGGATTACGTCATCCCCGTCAATCCCCTCCACCGCTTCCAGGAGATCCGATTTCCCGGATATCTCTTTGTGGTCAACCGCTGTGATATAATCCCCGGTCCTGACCAGGTGGGCCGCCGGCTCATACTCATTGCCGTCCATTCCCTTCATCTGCTCTGTGCTGAGCACCATCACACCGTCTGTCTCCATGTAAATCCCGATTGGCATTCCTCCCAGGAGAACCGTATCCCGGCCGGACGTATCCGTGCTCACCTCCGCCTGCCCGGCTGATCTGCCTTCCTCATCCGCCCTGATCCGGTTCAGCCCCGGGATTCCCGCCAGGAACAGACAGAGGACGATTCCCGCCAGCACAAGACCTGCTCTGCTTCTTCGTTCCTGCTCCATTCCGGCACATCCTTTCTTTTGTGATAGCGGCATTATCACCGCCGGACGGGCAGAGATCAGATAGTGGGAAAAGAAAGAAACGGATACTCTGCCGCATCCGTTTCTAGTATGTGTGGGTTTTCTTTATTTCACACTGGTATTATCTTTTCACAATGGAATTATTTTGTTTCATTTCCCGGGCGCTCTCTATAATATGTTCTGTCACTTTATCCCCGCCGAGGATCCGCGCCAGTTCCTTTACAGATCCTTCTTCCGTCAGGCGTTCGATGACTGTTCTGACAGAATCTCCCTCGGCTTTTTTCTCGATCAGGAAATGAATGTCAGCCGCGGCCGCGATCTGCGGAAGATGGGTGATGCAGATCACCTGCCTGCTCTTTCCGATCAGCCTGAGCTTCTCCCCGACTTTCCCGGCTGTGATCCCGGAGATTCCGGTATCGATCTCGTCGAATATCAATGTGGGAGTGTCCTCCTCGTCCGCCAGGACAGCCTTAACCGCCAGCATAACCCTGGACAGCTCTCCGCCGGAGGCGATATTCCCCAGGGCTTTGAGCGGTTCGCCCGGGTTTACCGCGATATAGAACTCCGCTTCATCCCGTCCGTTGGCACCGCAGCGTCCGGTATCCTCCACACGGATCTCCAGTCTTGTATCAAGAAAGTTGAGTTCCGCCATCTGCTCCCGGATCTCCGCCGCGAAAGTAAGTGCGTTTTTTTCGCGGATTTTATGCAGTTTATCCGCGGTCTGCTCCATCTTTTTGAGCGCCTTGTCTTTCTTTTCCTTTAATTCTCTGCGGAATGAGTCATAATCATTCAGCTCTTCTATTCTCTGCTTTTTCGCTTCGCAGTATTCCAGGATATCGCTGACAGTATTTCCATATTTTGCCTTGAGATGATTGATCAGATTCAGACGGTCCTCCGCAGTTCTGAACTCCTCTTCTGAGAATTCAAATCCTTTGGCATACTCGGAGAGTTCCCGGTTAAAATCATTGAGCAGACTGTCCACATCCAGAAGCTGGCTGTATAATCCTGCGCCCGCCTCATCAAACTCTGACGCCTCCTGGAGGGCGCGGATGGCCCGACTTAAGAGATCGCTGGCGTTTTCCCCACTGCTTCCGCCTGTATACATGTATGCTTCCGACACTGACTCTGTGATCTTCCGGCTCTCTGTCATCCTGCGGTAAAGAGCCTCCACCTCTTCATCTTCTCCTGCAAGGAGAGCGGCATCCTCAATCTCACTGACCTCGAATTCGGCGAGGGAGAGTTCTCTGCGCCTTCCCTCTTCGTCCAGGGCGGACTCCTCTTCCCGGCGGCAGATCTCCTGGTATTCCCGGTAGTATTCCTTCATTTTCTCCCGGTGCGGCCGGGTCTCTTCCTCCGCATAGAGATCCAGAAGGGCCAGATGGTTCTTCCGGTTCAGCAAAGTCTGATTGTCATGCTGGCCGTGGATATCGATCAGAAGCCCAGCGGCATTCTTAAGCGTGGACATATTGACGTTCTCGCCGTTAATCCTGCTGATGCTTCTGGCCCCCATCAGACGGCGGCTTAAGGTAATCATCCCGTCCTCCGGGAAGATATCCATCGCCTTTAACTTTTCCTTTATCTTCTCATCCTCCACAGAAAACGTCAGCTCCACAAGTCCGTTTTCCGCGCCTTTTCTCAGCATATCCGCGCTGTACTTTCCGCCCATGGCCAGCCCGACAGAGCCGAGAAGGATCGACTTCCCGGCTCCGGTCTCTCCGGTTAAGATATTAAGCCCCGCGCCGAAATCCACCTCTATCTCATCGATCAGCGCCAGATTTTTCACATGTAAATTCTGCAGCATATTGAATTCCTATTCTCCTTTAGAAACGATCTTCCGAATCTTCTCCATCACAGCCGTTGTATCCTCCACCGTCCGGATCGCGCACATAATCGTGTCATCCCCGGCAATGCACCCAACTACCTCATGCCACTCCATCGCGTCCACTGCGGCAGCCACGGCCATGGCCATCCCGGATACCGTCTTGATCACGAGAATATTCTGAGCCATATCCATGGAGACATAGCCGTCTTTTAACACCCGGATATACTTCTCATTCATCCCGGTCTCTTCCTGCCGGTGCAGAATATACTTCTGTTTCCCGCCGCTGACAGAAATTTTTGTAAGTTTTAAGTCACGGATATCTCTCGACACCGTGGCCTGTGTCACCTTGAATCCCGCATTATTCAGATACTCCGCCAGTTCTTCCTGTGTCTCAATATCATACTGACTGATCAGTTCAATTATTTTCGCATGCCGGCTGACTTTCATACTTTTAATTTCCTTTCATCTTTCTGCGCATTGTTTTCATGAAACTTTCCCGGCTCAGCTTAATCAGTCTGGCCGACTGCTCCGCCCGCCTGATACAGACTCTCTCCCCCGTCACCAAGGTCGTCTGTTCCGCCCCGTCGAAGCAGAGAGATACCTGTTCCTGTCTGCCATAGCGCCCCTCGCAGATTTCCACCTCTATCACATCCTCCGCGGAAAGCACCACGCTGCTTGTGTTCAGAGCATGGGAACAGATGGGAGTAACTACGATCATCTTAGCAGTAGGTTCTACAATAGGCCCTCCGGCCGACAGATTATACCCTGTGCTGCCTGTAGGGGTAGAAATGATAATGCCGTCCGCGTGATAGGTATTTAAAAGCGCGCCGTTTACATACAGGTTAAAACTGACGATCCGGACCTTGCCCTCACGGGTCAGCACGATATCGTTCATCGCGAGATCTTTCCGGTTATTCCTTATGCTCCCCGCCAGCATCATGCGCTCCTCCACCTCCGGTTCTCCGGAGAAAAGCATATCCAGGGCGGATCTGAAGTCTTTGAGTTCCACGTCAATCAGATAGCCGAGGCGCCCCATGTTGATCCCAAGGAGGGGGAGATTTCTCTCTCCCAGATCTCTGACCGCCCGGATCAGGGTGCCGTCTCCGCCCAGAACAAGGCCGCACTGTGCCTCCTCCGGCACTGTCCCCGGGATAATGTGCCCTTCCGAATCCTTCTCCGAGAGGAAGCATCTCCTGCCGTGATCCTCTATGTAACTCCGGATCTCATTTGTAATCCTGTAATCCTTATCTTTGAGTTTGTTCGTAATAATATAAAAACAGTCCATGCCGCACCTCGTGTTGTCTGTTTTTCTGTCTTAACTTGTCTGCTTAGCCAGTGTAGCGAAAGCCTTATCCACCACCGCGTCCGGATCCAGGCCGCAGTTTCTCCCGGTCACTTCCCCGCTCTTTTTCAGATGGATCAGATATTCTATATTTCCCTCCGGGCCGCGGATCGGAGAAAAATCAAGCGCGCACAGGTCGAATCCGATGGACATGGCATAATCCATTACTTTCCGGATCACTTCCCTGTGAGTGCTCCTCTCCCGCACCACGCCTTTCTTGCCGACCTTCTCTCTCCCCGCTTCGAACTGAGGCTTGATCAGCGCCACAATCTCGCCGCCTGCTGTCAGGTAATCCCGGATCGGGACAAGCACCTTGGTAAGAGAGATAAAGGATACATCGATGGAGGAGAAATCAACCGGCTCCCCGATGTCCTCAGGCGTCACATAGCGGATGTTGGTCTTCTCCATGCACACCACTCTCGGGTCGTTTCTCAGCTTCCAGTCCAGCTGTCCCCTGCCCACATCGATTGCGAACACCTTCGCCGCGCCGTTCTGCAGCATGCAGTCCGTGAACCCGCCTGTGGAAGACCCCACATCCGTGCACACCTTTCCTTTCACATCCACGTCAAAGTTCGCCAGCGCTTTTTCCAGCTTTAAGCCTCCGCGGCTCACATAGGGGAGCGTGTGCCCCCGCACCTCAATGTTTACTTCCGCAGGAAAGGTGCTTCCCGCCTTATCCTCTTTCTGCCCGTCCACATACACGCAGCCGGACATGATGACCGCTTTCGCTTTCTCCCTGGACTCAGCCAGATTTCTCTTTACAAGTAATACGTCTAAGCGTTCTTTCATGGCTTCTTTCCTTCTCCCGCTTTTATCGTCAGATAATCAGATGTCGCCTGCTTTACAATCGAATCGCAGTCCAGGCCGACCTCTTTCCTCAGCAATTCTACATTTCCGTGCTCCACATAATCATCGGAAATCCCGATATTGCGCACATAGACATCAAGCTTTGCCCTGGATACATACTCCAGGACCTGCTCTCCAAACCCGCCTGTCAGGACATTTTCCTCTATCGTCATAAACAGGCAGTGATCCTTCGCCAGCGTTTCCAGAAGTTCTGTATCCAGGGGTTTGACAAACCGGGCATTGACCAGCGTACAGCTGTATCCGCTTTCTTTCAGGCGTTTCCTCACTGAGTCCGCAAGTTCTGCCATATGCCCCACAAAGATGACCGCAATTTCTTCCTCCTCGTAGAGAATCTCGCTTTTCCCGTATTCGATGGGCGCTCTGAACTCCTGCATACCCTCGTATGCCTCGCCCCTCGGGTAGCGGATGGCGATGGGATACTGGAAATCAACGGCGAACCGCAGCATATCCGCAAGCTCCCACCTGTTTTTCGGCGAGATCACCGTCATATTCGGGATCGTGGACAAAAATGAGAGGTCGAACACTCCCTGATGGGTTTCGCCGTCGCTCCCCACAAGCCCCGCCCGGTCCACTGCGATCACAACCGGAAGATTCTGGAGACAGACATCATGCAGCGTCTGATCATAGGCTCTTTGAAGGAAGGAAGAATACACAGCGAAGACAGGCTTCATCCCTCCTGCCGCAAGCCCGGCGGCAAATGTCATGGCGTGCTCCTCCGCAATCCCTACGTCAAAGAACCGGTTCGGAAACCGCTTTGCAAAGGCGGCAAGACCTGTTCCGTCTGCCATGGCCGCCGTGATGGCCGCCACCTTCTCATCCTTTCTGGCAATATCCACCAGCACTTTTGAGAATACTTCCGTGTAAGTGTCTCTTGTGCTGACTGCCTTGGGTTCCCCTGTCTCGATATCGAATGGGCCCGGCCCGTGGAACCGGGAAGGATTCTCCTCAGCAGGAGCATACCCTTTCCCTTTCTCCGTAATCACATGAACCAGAACTGCATGCTCCACCCGCCTTGCTTCTCTCAGCACCTTTACGAGCTTGCGCAGGTCATGCCCGTCCACAGGGCCCAGATAAGTGATATCCATATCTTCAAAGAACATCCCCGGGACAAAGAGCTGCTTCACCCCGCTCTTTGTCCTGCGGATCTGGCTTATAATCCGCTCCCCTTTTCCCGGTATTCTTTTCAGCGTATCCTCAACGCCTTTTTTCAGTTCCGTATATGCCTGGGCTGTGCGGATCCCGTTCAGATATTTTGACATGCCTCCCACATTTTCCGAGATAGACATATTGTTGTCATTGAGCACAATGATAAAGTTGCTCTTGAGCCTGGAAGCATTGTTCAGAGCCTCATAAGCCATCCCTCCGGTCAGGGAACCGTCCCCGATCACAGAGACAACCGCATGGTCTTCCCCCAGGATCTCACGGGCCGCCACATACCCCAGCCCGGCCGAAACCGAGGTAGAACTGTGCCCCGTGTCAAAAGCGTCGCAGTCGCTTTCCTTGCGCTTGGGGAATCCGCTCATCCCGCCGTATTTGCGCAGATCGTCAAACCCGTCCTTTCTCCCGGTCAGCAGCTTGTGCGTATAGGACTGATGCCCCACATCCCAGATCAGCCTGTCCTCCGGGAAATCCAGCGTAAGATGAAGCGCCATAGTCAGTTCAACCACACCCAGATTAGAGGCAAGATGCCCGCCGGTCCTGCTGATCTTCTCGATCAGAAACTGACGGATCTCGTCCGCCAGGATGGGCAGCTGCTCTTTGCTGAGCTTCTTGATATCATTTGGTTTCTGGATCATTTCAAGTACCATTACACTTCCCCCTGCTTATCCCCTGCATTCTTCGGATCCCTGCATCCGGATGCATACGCTTATTTATCTCTGTATACAAGCCAGTTCAGGATCTCTTTAAAGAATGCACATTCTCTGCCAAGGCCCTCCAGCTCCTGTATCGCTTCCTCTGTCATCCGGGGCACATCCTCGCGGGCCTTCTCCAGCCCTTTCCAGGTGACATATGTGGTCTTCTCATTTTTCTCGTCGCTGTGTACCGGTTTCCCGAGTACCTCTGTAGTACTCGTCACATCCAGGATATCGTCCTGGATCTGGAAGGCAAGACCGATCTTTCCGGCCACTGACTCCATCTTTGCCGTCTCTTCCTCTGACGCGCCGGCAAGCACTGCGCCGATCATGACAGAAGCCTCAAGCAGCGCGCCCGTTTTCAGCCTGTAGATAAAGTCCAGCATTTCCCCGGATACCTGATGCCCGGCTTCCTTCACATCCACAACCTGGCCTCCCACCATGCCGTAGACTCCCGCCTTACGCCCGAGTATTTTCATAGCCTGGCCAATGCGCAGGCTGTTCTCCGGCTCCATATCAAACGCGCAGCACGCTGTCTCAAACGCATAGTTTAACAGGGCGTCCCCTGCCAGGATTCCCATGTCTTCCCCGTATACAACATGGGTGGTCTTTCTTCCTCTTCTGTATTCGTCATTGTCCATTGCGGGCAGGTCGTCATGCACGAGAGAATAGGTATGGATCATCTCAATTGCTGCCATAAACGGCTCAATGATCTCTCCCTCTCCCCCGAACATGCGGAAGCTCTCCCCCATCAGCATAGGGCGCAGGCGCTTTCCGCCCGCCATAAGGCTGTACTCCATGGCCTCCATAATAATCTTCTGGTATCCTTCCGGCTTTGGAAGATATTTTGCCAGAATCCCCTCAATTTCTTTCGTGCGTTCCTGATATTTTTCTTTAAAATTCATGCGTCTCTCCATTCTCATCCAGCACAAGAACCTTTTTCTCTACTTCGTCGATCGTCTGGGTGCATTTTTTCAGAAGGGTCATGCCTTTGTTATATAACTCAAAAGATTCCTCCAGAGAAGTGTCCGCCTCCTCCATCTGCCGGATCACGGCCTCAAGATGATCAAACAGCCCTTCCAGAGTCTCCTTATTTTCTTCCTGCTCACGATTCTCCTGCTCAATATCCTGACACTCCCTCTTTTGCTGCTCACTGTTTTGCTGTTCCGCTTTCTGCGCTTCCACTGTACTCCTCCTTTTCCACTGCTTTGACCTCAGCCCGTATCCGGCCGTCGCTCACATAGATATCAACCGGATCTCCCGGCCCTGCCTGGGATATACTCCTTACATTCCGCCCCTCTTCCGTCTGCACATAGGCATAGCCCTGACTGAGCTTCAGGAGAGGCGAAAGTCCTTTCATTTTCTCAATATAGAGCGCCAGTCTGTGTTTCTCCCCGGTCAGGCGGTTCTCCATACAGGATCTGAGACGGGTCTCCAGATCCGCCATATACTGCCGGTTCTCATTGAGCTTCTGCCGGGGATGCAGCATCTTAAGGCGCAGTCCGCATCGCTCCGCCCTGCTCCGGCTCTCCTGGATCTTATAGGCCATTCTCTGGCCGAGAATTCTCTGTCTCTGAGCCATGTAATCAAGTGTATCCCTCACATTGTACACTGCCAGCTCTGCCGCGGCAGAGGGAGTGGGGGCGCGCATATCCGCCACAAAGTCCGCGATCGTTGTATCCGTCTCATGTCCCACTGCGGAGATCACCGGCACCCTGCACTCAAAAATCGCCCTCGCTACAGTCTCCTCGTTAAACGCCCAGAGATCTTCGATGCTTCCGCCGCCTCTCCCGACGATCATCACATCCACCTTCTTCTCCTCCAGCGCGCGGATCCCGTTCACAATACTCTGCGCCGCTCCATCCCCCTGCACCTGCGCCGGGTACAGAATCAGCTGTACATAAGGGTTGCGCCGGGCAGAGATATTCATGATATCCCGCACAGCCGCCCCCGTAGGAGCGGTGACAATACCGACCGTGTGCGCATACTTGGGAATGGGCTGCTTATACTCCGGCGCAAACATCCCCATCTCCGCCAGCTCCTTTTTCAGAGCCTCGAACTTCTCATAAAGCGCGCCGGCCCCGTCCTGCACGATCTGGCGGGCATAGAGCTGGTACTTGCCGTCCCGCTCATAGACGCTGACAGATCCAAGGGCAATCACCTGCTGTCCGTCCCGCAATTGAAAAGAAAGCCCTGACCTGTTTCCCGCGAACATCACGCAGGCGATCATGCCGGACTCATCTTTCAGGGAAAAGTATATATGCCCCGATGTATGGTATTTACAGTTTGAAACCTCGCCCTTTACATAGATCCGGCTCAGCATAAAATCCTGGGTGAACATATTCTTGATATAGGAATTCACCTGCCGTACCGTATAGACATTCTTCATCTTCAGGACCCCTGTTTCGCAATCTTTCCGAGCACTCCGTTCACAAAGGAAGAGCTGCTGTCCCCTCCGAAGCGCTTCGCCAGCTCTACAGCTTCATTGATCGCCACGCCGATGGGCACATCCTCATCCCATTTCATCTCGTACACCGCGAGTCTTAAAATGGTGAGGTCCACCTTGTTCATCCGGGCGGTCTTCCACCCCGCTGTATTCTCATTTATCAGGCGGTCAATCTCCTCAATCTTCGAGACAACGCCCTCATATTTCTTCTGAATATACTCCTTGTCCCGGTCAGAGGCGTCCTCCAGAGAGTCAAAATAATATTCCAGCTGCACAGGCATATCCCCCGCATCGTTGAATTCAACCTGGAAGAGCGTCTTGAAAATGTGTTCCCGCAGTACTGTCCTTATCATATCCGTTCCTTTCTTCTTTATACTACAGCGAAAGGGTGTCTTACGACACCCTTTCGTCGCGCATACGCGGCGCCGGCGTACACAAGAGAGAACATCTTTAGTCCTGTTTCTCCATCTCTACACCGGCCACTTTAATATTGACGTCAGCCACTTCAAGGCCGGTCATATTCTCCACAGCATTCTTTACTTTCTCCTGCACCTTGGCCGTCACGTCCATGATGCTGTAATTGTATTTCAGATTCAGCGCGAGAGATACAGTTACCACGCCCTCGAGCACGTCAACCTTCACTCCCTTGGAAAGGTTCTTGATTCCCAGCTTTCCGATCACTTCGTTTGTAATATTCCCGGCCATGGAAGCGACTCCGTCAACCTCAGTCGCCGCCAGCGCCGCGATAATCGCCACAACCTCGTCCGCAATCTTCACTTCGCCAAGACTTGCGTCATTCTGTATCGTATATGTGTTTCTTTCGTCCTTTGCCATATTCAAAACCTCCCGTTTTGTCTGATCTCTTTTCCCATTATAGCAAATATCGTCCCGTTTGCAAAGGAAAAGTTATGACCGGCCGAACTCTGAAAGGATCAGTCCCTCGTTGCGCTCCTGGGTCATCCGGATGCTCCACTCGTGAACAAATAGGAGCAGCGGACGGTCTTTCAGATCCTTGATCTTCTTCATATCCGAAGTACCGCTTAAATGATCCAGATCCAGATCCTCATTTTCGATCCAGCGAATATACTCATATGGAAGATTCTCGAGGATGATTTCCACATTGTACTCATTTTTCAGACGATATTTCAACACATCGAACTGCAGAACCCCCACAACACCCACTATGATCTCTTCCATACCGGTGTTGTATTCCTGGAAAATCTGGATCGCCCCCTCCTGGGCGATCTGATTGATTCCCTTGACGAACTGCTTCCTCTTCATAGTATCCACCTGGCGCACTCTTGCAAAATGCTCCGGCGCAAAGGTAGGGATTCCTTCATACGCAAACTTCTCCTTTGACGTGGTCAATGTGTCCCCGATGGAGAAGATTCCCGGATCGAACACGCCAATAATATCCCCGCCATAAGCCTTATCTATGATCTTCCTCTCACTCGCCATCATCTGCTGCGGCTGAGAGAGCCGGACGTCCTTCCCGCCCTGTACATGGTACACAGTCATCCCGGCGTCGAACTCGCCGGAGCAGATCCGCATGAAAGCAATCCTGTCTCTGTGGGCCTTATTCATATTGGCCTGGATCTTAAATACGAAGGCAGAGAAATCCTTCTCAGTCATAGGGTCAATCAGGCCGTGATCCGACTTTCTCGGCAGGGGCGATGTAGTCATCTTAAGGAAATGCTGCAGGAACGTCTCTACGCCGAAGTTCGTGAGCGCAGACCCGAAGAATACCGGGGAAAGCTCTCCCTTGTCCACCAGATCCTGATCAAACTCCGCGGACGCCCCGTCCAGAAGTTCGATCTCCTCAGCCAGAGTCACCTTTGCCTCTGTCCCGATGAGCCAGTCCACCTCAGGATTGTTGATGGAAACTTTCTTCACCTCTCCTGTGGTGGTACCTTTTCTCGTATCAGAGAAAAGCTCCACCTCTTTCAGCTCCCGGTCGTAGACTCCCTTGAACGCCTTCCCTGATCCAATCGGCCAGTTCACCGGGCAGGTGGGGATCCCGAGTTCATTCTCTATATCTTCCAAAAGCTCCAGAGTATCCTTCGCGTCTCTGTCCATCTTATTAATAAAGGTAAAAACAGGAATATGTCTCATAGCACAGACCTTGAACAGCTTCCGCGTCTGAGCCTCCACACCCTTTGACGCGTCAATCACCATGACCGCCGAGTCCGCGGCCATCAGGGTACGGTATGTGTCCTCCGAAAAATCCTGATGCCCCGGAGTGTCAAGAATGTTGATGCAGTATCCGCCGTAGTTGAACTGGAGCACAGAGGAAGTCACGGAGATACCTCTCTCCTTCTCGATCTCCATCCAGTCCGAAACCGCATGCTTTGCCGTGGCCTTTCCCTTTACAGATCCCGCCGTGTTGATGACGCCTCCGTAGAGCAGGAACTTCTCCGTAAGCGTCGTCTTCCCCGCGTCAGGGTGGGAAATAATGGCGAACGTGCGCCGCTTCTTTATCTCATTCATCATATCAGACATCTTAATCACCTCAAAATGCATAAAAACAGTGTGTCGGGTCTTTGATTTCGCGAAAAAAGAAAGTTCTGATGAACTTTCTTTTCTGCTTTGACCAGTATTTCTACTTTATCATGATTACGTTGTTGTGTCTAGTGCTGTTTTAACATATCGCTGCCACTTCCCTTTCCGCTGTTACTATTCACAGCCCCCACCCGCATACGCACTCGTCGCGCTTACGCGCTTCAGTTTCGCCCCTTACGGGGCTAAGACTGATTTGAATAGTAACGATGTACTAGCAAAAAGCGGCCGTACAAAACGACCGCCTTTATCTTTAGTAGTTCACCCAAAATGCCGGTCCTGTATTTTGAGTCCTAGCCGCAGCCAGGTGGGCAACCGCATCTGCTTTTCTGTCGTCCACTGCGCAATGGAGGCCTGACATATTACAGAAATATAGGAATCCCGTTTAAACAAATGTAGGTTCAAAATTACAGGGTTGTCGCACATCCCAGATTAACTTCTCTGTTAACTCTACAAGTATTATACTCCAGATATATGGTTTTTACGACTGAATATTTTTCCAGTACAATAGAACGGCTCCCGCACGGTGGGAATTCTATTCCATCCTGATCAGAGAAAACTCTGACAGTTCGATTGTTGATGCGGGAGTCTCAGTTCCCGCGATCGCTCCCATTGATACAACCATGGCAGTATTCATATCTGTCGCCTCAGTCATTTCAAAATCTACTGTAACCTCTTTCTCCTGGTCTTTTTCCAGCGCTATGTCCGCTCCGCCGTACCATGTATAGCTGGGGCTGAGCATGGCAAGTTTGATCGTTCTCGTCTCTGAAGATTTTGCCTTGAACGTAACTTTATAGTGAGCGCCCTGTTCCAGAACGATTCCGTTCTGTTTGAGCTGTACATTCCAGTCCTCGATTCCCACATCAGTAATATTGTATACTGCATGGCCGTTCTCAAAAGAAACTTCCGCCGCTCCCGGAGCGGTAACCGCATTTTCCCATCCTTCATTTCCGGAAGCAAAATCACTGTTTACCAGAAGATTTTCTCCTGCCGGCTGTTCACCGATATCCGGTGCATCAATCTTTTCAAGATTGATATTGTCAATGCAGATACGGTGTTTTTCTGTTATCTGAATTCCATCGACAGCTCCCATGGAAATACTCAGCACTGCTTTCGGATCTGTCTCGCCTGTCATCTGGAAAACAATCTCATATTTATTATAGTCGTTTTCCAGATCTACAATTTTTTCTCCTGAATATGGTGTCCAGTCGTCATCACCGGAGCCGTCTCTCTGAATCGCAAACATCAATTTTCTCGGTATGCTTGCTTTGGCGTCAAGAGAAAGCCTGTACCACTGTCCCTTTTCAAGCTCCACATTGTTCTGTTTCAGCTGGATCTTCCATGCAGCGTCTCCCGTATTGTTGATCGAAAAGTCAGCCGCGTTGTCTTCATTCAGGCTGTCTACTACATAAGTAACATCCGATGAGATACTGCTGTCAACATAAGGTTCGTATCCGGAGAATCCGGCATTAAAACTTCCGTTTTTAATCAGGCTGTCCTCTTCGATACGCACATTGTCAACATAATATATTCCGGGCTCTTCAAAACAGAATGCTAGATTCGTATCTGCGGGTTCTGTATCCAGCGTCAGTTTATAATCATATGCACTCTCTGCGCCGGTCAGCTCAGCCGTGTATTCCTGACCGGCAGCTTTTACCATGATATTCTTTCCTGCTTCTCCCTCTGCCGTAAAACTCATTGCATATGTGTTGCCTGCGGACAGTGCCAGGTCACTCTGTGATACAATGACCGGATTATCCGCCGATGTTCCCTCCGGAGCATTTACCATCAGCCTCCGGATATTATTCTCATTGGTGACGCTCACTTCCGCTCCGTCATTTTTTAACACATCCCAGTATCCGAGACGCCCTTCTCCTTCCTGGAAACTGCCGTTGTACACATAGTTTCCGTCGGCAAGGATACCCTTGTCCCCTTCAGTAATTTCTATCTCATCGATTTTCTTCAATGACACGTTGCTGATCCGGATTCCTGCAGTTGACCCTGCCGCACCCATATTGAATTCCAGACGTCCGTTCGCATCATCGCTGTCCGTCATTGTAAAATCAAGAGTATACGTCTGCTTCTCCTCGGTAAGGCTGATCGTTGTATCTTCAAGATAACGCCGGAAAGATCTGTCAGGCGCAGATACGCCTACTTTCATTGTTCTGTCCGCATCTGCATATGCATCAAAGCAGAGCCGGTATACTCCGCCCTGTTTCATGGGGAGATCCGGCTGCACAAGCTGGACACTGTAGTCCACTGTACCCTCATTTACAGTATTTACTGCAATTTCATTGTCACCGATCTCAGCTCCGGCTTCGCCGCCCAGTGCTGTAAGGAATATCCAGTCTTTATCATCTGTCAGGTCTTCTTTTTCGGAGAAATCTCCATTGACAACATAGTTGCCGTTTTCATCAGGATCTCTTAAAATGACTTCTTCAACAGGTTTTGTAACATTTTCGTCATAACTGTCTTTCTGATATACTTTCACATAGTCAATATAATATGCAGAATTTGCAATATCTGTCGTCTCGTCCGGATTACCGGGCCAGTTTCCGCCGACTGCAAGATTCAGGATAATATAAAATGGCTGATCAAACGGAGCGGGATATGTAACTTCTCCCTGTCCTTCTGCTGCGGAATACCAGTTATCCTCTGTGTGAATCAGTTTTCCATCAACGTACCAGCTGATTTTCCCCGGCTCCCATTCCACGTCAAACACATGATATTCGTCTGAGAATGTTCCTTCCTCTAAAGTATAACTTCCCTGACTCTCGCTGTGAGGATTTCCATAATGTATAGTTCCATATGAAGTATCCGTATCATTTCCGAGCACTTCCATAATATCAATCTCACCGCACCGCGGCCACTGTCCGTACAGATTCTCATCTGTCGGCATCATCCAGAATGCAGGAAGGAATCCCTGACCTTCTGGTACTTTAACTCTCGCTTCAAACAGTCCGTATTTGAAGTCATGTTTATTCTGTGTATTTACACGCCCGGAAGTATAGGACACACTTCCGTCTTCATTCACCGTCTCTACAGGTTTCAACACAAGGCTTCCGTCCTCAATATAAATATTTTCCGGTGAATCCACATAGGACTGGAGCTCATTATTCACCCAGCCCGGATCATGCAGTTCCACATTCCAATCGTCACGGTTGAGAGAATCCCCTTCGAACTGGTCCTCCCATTTCAGATTATATCCTTCATAGGACAGATCTGTATCCTGATCATGATCTTTATTTTCCGTCCGGTATGTAATCACTGCTTTCAATGTAACTTCCTCACCATCTATCGTAATCGTCTTTTCAATCTCTTCCGTTCTCTCTTCTGCGGCCTTATCTTCGGGTTCTGCTGCTTTCGCAGTCATAGATGCCGGAAGAAGAGTGCCTGCCATTGCCAGCACAAAAAGAAGAGAAAGTAAATGTCTGCCTTTCCGCTTTCTTGCTACAACAATAATAATACACAAACTTGCCGCACCTGCGATACACCAGGGAATAATATTGTCTGTATCTCCTGTCTGCACTGTTCCTGTTTCTTCCGTCCGGCCTCCGCTCTGCTGATCAGACAGACCGCTGTCTTCAGAGCCTTCAGTTCCCTGCGGCTTTTCCGGATCAGGCCTCTCCTGCTCTGCTCCTGATGTTTTTCGTACAAGTCTGACTGTACTTTCTCTGGTTTCACCGATATCTATATTTTCAATTTGTGTTTTCCACTGTTCCGGCGATGATATTCCATCTTCCGTCAGATAGCCGTCCGGAATGTTTCCGCTGATCACAATATCGGTCAGTAATCCGATGCATTGTATATTTTTATTGTCTCATTAATCGGATCTGTACTGCTGTATTCCGTCTGATCTGTTTCGATGGAAAACACCGGTTCCCCGGCTTTTGCTGCTGCCATTACCGTAGTATTTCCCAACAACACTGCAGCAACAGCTGCAAGTATCCCGACTGTTATTCTTTTTTCTTCGTCATTTCTGCGCCTCCTCACTTAATTTTTTCACCAATGCTATGATTCTCCCCGCACATTCGCGGATCTCTTTCTCTGTCAGCTCACCCTGCGCATATGCCTGCCGGATATTCTCGTCGTCATCACAGTTCCCGGGCATAATGATATCATTTCCGGCAGCCGCACATTTCCACGGGATACTTCCGTCTTCCGGCACTGTCGTGTTCCAGTCTGACATAATCACTCCCTGAAATCCCCACTCTTCCCGCGCAACGACCGTGCAAAGGTCACGGCTGTTTGCCGCGTGTACTCCGTTGATCAGATTGTAGGAAGACATGATTGCCGCCGGGGCGCTTTCTTTTACCGCGATCTCAAAACCGCGCAGATAGATCTCACGGAGCGCCCGCTGAGAAACACAGGCATCCACTCCCATCCGGTTATCTTCCTGATTATTGCAGGCAAAATGCTTGATCGTTACACCGCATCCTGTTTTATACTGCACTCCCCGGGTGACTGCGGAGGCAAGTACTCCCGAGAGAAGCGGATCTTCCGAGAAATATTCAAAGTTACGTCCGCATAAAGGATTTCGCTGGATATTCATGCCGGGCGCCAGCCAGAGGTCTACCTGAAATTCTCTCATTTCTTCCGCAACCGCACATCCGAACTCAGTGAGCAGTTCAGGGTCCCATGTCTGTGCCAGGGCAGTGCCTACCGGGAATGCCGTACAGTACTGATAATATGTATCCGCGTTTTTGTGAATTTTCATCGGCTCCAAAAATCCGTTTTCAAGAGATCCGAGAACACCGGTTCCATAGACGGAATCTGTCTCCTTATCGACTTGATAACTCTGTCTGAGCCTTAAGCCCGCCGGTCCATCCGCCATGATCAGAGAACGGATCCGGTACTTCTCTTCCAATGCCTCTGTTGTCTCCCCAGCAGAACCGGGCACGCGGATTCCGGCTGATCCAAGAGTGCTTGCTCCCGCTGTAATGTTTCCGTAGAGAAGCGGAATCAGATCCTCTACAGGATACTGTTCTTCTTCCGGTGATACATACTGGATTTCCGGTTGTCTGCATGGCACGAATTCATATACCGGTATCGCTTTTTCCTTTGCTTCCTCCGCTCTGCTTTCACTGTTTCCGGAGCTGTCCCGGCACAGTTCTTCAAACGGCTCTTTCCGGGGACAGATCCGGTGCGTTTTCTCCAGAACCACTTCCCGGGAAACTGTAAGATAAGCTGAGAGCACAGCAGAATCCAGGCTGTTTCCCACCCATATACCGTATGTTCCTGCTTCCACGATCCACGCCTGCCGCTCTTCAGAAAATACGGCAAGCTGCTTCTGCCGGATCTCCACAACTACTTCCCGGCTCTCTCCCGGCATCAGACGGTCTGTCTTTGCAAATCCCGCAAGTCTTCGGCTCTCTTTTTCAATTCTGCCCTTAGGAAAAGATACATATACCTGCACCACTTCCCTGCCGGCATAGCTTTTTCCTGTATTTGTGACCGCGACCCGTGCCTGAACCGAAGATTTCTCCGTCTGCAGGTCACAGAATTCCAATCCAAACGATGTATAGGAAAGTCCGTATCCGAAAGAGAACAGCGGCTTTACGCCAAAATTGTCAAAGTAACGGTATCCCACATAGATGCCTTCCCTGTACTCTTCTTTTTCCAGATTTCCGTTGAGATAGCTGTATGTATCTGCGAAGGGGTAATCCTCATACCGCCGGGCCCATGTTGTCGTCAGTTTTCCTTCCGGCACCGCCCTGCCGAAAAGAATATCCGCAACAGCGTGTCCACCTTCCTGCCCCGGCTGGGAGATATTCAGAACTGCACGGATATTCTCCGTTTCCTGAAGGATATCCGTAAGCTCAACCGGACCTCCGGAGTTCAATATCAGAATCAGAGGAATATGAAGCCCGTCAAGGTACAATATATCCTCCCTCTCTCTGCTGCTCAGATAATAATCCCCCTTTTCAAGGCGGCGGTCTTTTCCCTCTCCGGAGATCCGGCTGATCATATAAACCGCCGCGACGGCTCCTTTCAGATCTGCTTCTGTGATCCTGCGTCCGCCCGGAAGAGCAAACGGATTTGCCGCATAGGCATCAAACGGATTCTGCACATGACGCGCATCCTCCAGTATCTTTTCTTTCCACTCTTCTCTGGCTTCTTTATAACGTTTATCATAATCCTGGATCCATTCTTCGTTTGTAACGGATACTCCGGCTTCTTTTATTCCTCTGTAAACAGAGATGTTTTCCCTGTTATTGACATCGCCTGATCCGATGCCGCCTTTTACTGTCTTCTCCGCACCGCTGCCGAACAGGGCGATGGGATCAGAAGTCTTCAGCGGGAGCATCCCCTCGTTTTTAAGGAGCACAATTCCTTCTGCCGCCGCTCTTCTAGCCAGAGTTCTGTGTTTTTCTTCGCGATGAGACAGCCCCTGTTTCAGGCTGCCGCTGTGTGTCCATTTTTTCATCTTCATACCTCTTTATCTGTCATCAATTTTTCAGTCATGGTATAAAGAAACCGCCATAGCGTTCTCCTGCATATTTTGAAAGGATTGCCCTATGGCGGTTTCTCAGCTCAATTCTGTTCCTCTATTCTTTTACACCGCCGAGTGTTACGCCCGCAATAATGTATTTAGAGAGAAGCAGATATACGATAATGATCGGTACGATCGCTACCGTAATCATCATATAGATTTTACCCATATCAAAGTTCATATAGTCCGCGCCTCGAAGGGTTGCAATCAGAATCGGGACTGTCATCTTGTCCTTAGACTGAATCACCAATGCCGGAACAAAGTAATTATTCCATGAACTCACAAAAGTAAAAATAGCCTGCACAGCGATCGCCGGCTTCATAATTGGAAGCACGATCCGGTTGAATGTCTTGAATTCTCCTGAACCGTCAATTCTTGCCGCCTCTACAAGAGACAACGGAAGGGATGACTGCAGATAACTGTACATAAAATAGAATACAGCCGGAGATGCGATAGACGGTATAATAAGCGGAAGGAGCGAATCATACATCCCCATATTCGTGATCAACCGCAGAAAGCCCATCGCTGTCACCTGTGTCGGCATAACCAGAATTGCCATAATAAATGTAAATGCGGCTTTCTTTGCCTTAAAATCATATGCGTACAGTCCATACGCTGTCAGTGATGAAAAATATGTACAGAGTGCCGCCGAGCAGGTCGATACAATCAGACTGTTAAGAATTCCCTTAAACATGGGGAAACTTCCGTCATTTGCAACATTCTTCAAATTTTCCAGAAAATATGATCCCGGAATTGCCGAAAATCCTTTCTGCAGATCCGCATGGGAGCGCGTCGCGTTCACGATCAGGATATAGAAGAAGAACAGGCACAAAAATGACAGAAATATTAGCACCACATAAGCCAGCACTGTCTGACCGCGTTTTGCCTTTTTTGATTTCATACCTTATCTCCTCCCTTTCCGCGCTTCTTTTGCTTTTCTTTTTGCCGCTGCTTTCGAGCCGTCGTTATCACTGCCGTTTGTCATCCTGTATACAAAGAAGCACAAGATACCGCTCACAATAAACAGGTATACAGACAATGCGCCCGCCATACCATAATTTCTGCTCTCCAGATGACTGTTCAGGAACATGATCAGTGTCATGGACGTGCGGTCCGGATTACCCTGACCGTTTGTCAGGATCTGAGGAACATCGAACATCTGCAGTCCACCGATAATTGAAGTGATCAATGTATATGCAAGAATCGGCCGGATCAGCGGAAGAGTGATATAGAAAAATCTTTTGATACTTGTACACCCGTCCAGTTCACAGGCTTCAAATATGTCCTGACTGATACCCATAATTGCTGCCATAAGCATGATCGTAGTATTTCCGAACCACATCAGGAAGTTCATCAACCCTACCAGAGACCGCGTTCCGATCACAGATCCGAGAAAATCGATCGGCTCACTGATCCAGCCAAGAGACATCAAAATGGAATTGATCGGTCCGTTTGTTGAGAACATCGCGAAAAACAGCATTGCAAATGCCGACGCCATGATCAAGTTCGGCAGATAGATGACTACCTTAAAAAACTGCTTGCCGCGGATCTTAAGACGGATATCTGTAAACCAGTTTGCAAGGAGCAGCGCCACCACAATCTGCGGAATGAATCCGATGACCCACAGGATCAGCGTATTGCCCGCATATTTCAGCATATCTGAGCCAAGCAGGCTGATATAGTTCTGCAGACCTACAAAATTCGGACCGATTTCTTTGATTCCCGACCGGTAATATTCGAAAAAACTGTATCGAATCGTATCGATCAGAGGGATCAGCGAAAAAATGAAAAAACATATAAAAAACGGAAGGATAAAAATATATCCCCATTTTGCGTAGCTGACGCTTCTGCGTTTCTTTTTCATAAGCTACCGTTCCTTTCTGTGTCCGGCGGCTGCCCCCGAAACTTCTTCGGTGCAGCCGCCTCCTCATCTGTTATTCCGGCCACTGAACTTCTGTAATATCCGGATAACGTTCTTTTATAGCTGTTTCGAAATTATCTTTCGCTTTATCAAAATCCACATTGCCCTGGAAATAATCGCTGAATGAATTCTGGAACAACTCTACACATCCCAAGTCATATGCAGAAAGAGGAGCAATCTGAATGTTTTCCGCTACAGGTGCATAGTATTCATATGCGTTCTGTCCGCCAAGGAAATCAGATGCATATGTATCGTCTGCAGCAGCTTCCTCCATACCGCTTACCGTATTTGTGAAGTCAAGGTAATCCTGAGAAATCTTCAGCAGTGTATCTTTTTCTGCCGTCATTGCGAGAATAATATCTTTTACATGCTCCGGATTGTCCGTACCTGTCGCAGCGTGGATATAGGAACCGCCCCAGTTGTATTCCTGCGGAGGATTTGTAACAGCCCATGCGCCTGTATCGCCATCCCAGTTCGGATTCAGAGTAAAGTCAATTCCCCACGGCGGAAGCAGGAATGCGAATACCTTTGACGAAGAGCCCATTGCTTTGTTCCAGTCGTCATTAAACTGACCTTTTACAGTCTTGTCCAGATAACCGGCGTCAAGCCATTCTTTGGAATTTTCCACCCAATCCATAATCAGCGGATCTACTTTTACTGTTGTCTCACCGTCCGCAACCCACGGTTCGCTGATATTATTGCTGTACACACGAAAAGTGTCTGCATATGAGGCAAATGTATAATATCCTTTTGCTTTCAGCTCCTCGGCAGTTGCTTTCAGAGTATCCCAGTCTTTTACTTTCTCTCCTACTGCTGTCGGATCATCAGTTCCGAATACATCCTGTGCAATATCTCTGCGGTATACCAGAACTCCCGGGCAGCACTGCCATGTGGAGCCTCTCTGAACTCCTTCCCTGTCAGAAGCCGTTGTCTTTGTAAAATCATACTGATCCGCAAGATCTGTATCAGGATCGATTCCCAGATCAGTCAACGGCATTGCCACGTCGGCTTCCGCATCCGTATATTTGTAAACATAATCTGTCTCAGATAAAAAGATATCGATCTTGTCATCTGCAGCCGCATCAGCCTGATTCATAAGAGCTTCATCAAGTTTCTGCTGATAAACCCCGTCCTGGTTCGGATTGATTACCCAGTGGATCTCCGTTCCGTCTTTCAATGTGGTCACCGTTCCATCATCGGATGTGCTCTCAACTTCCGGATACACAGCCTCCAGACGGGTACGGAACTCATCATTCCAACTGTAAATATTGATGACCTTTCCCTCTTCCGTACTCTCTGTTGTTCCAGATCCTTCATCAGATCCTGAACTACCGCAGCCTGCCAGCAATCCTGCCACAGTGACTGCTGCCATTAAAGCAGCAAATGCTCTCTTTTTCATTGTTCATTCCTCCTGTCTTATATTATCCACAAGGCTTCCGCCCTGCTTACGATGATGAAATTATAGCTCAATCCGGCTGCTCAATATATTATAAATTTCAAAAAAATATCAGATTCATGACCCGTTTTCGGCACATTTTGATTTTATGTCATGATTCTGATATTTTCCCCCCTTTTTCTGATTTTTGCCACACAAGGATTCTTATATAATTTCCATAAATACTGAATCATGAAAGGAGACGCAAAATGAAACATCTGCAGTTTGTTGATGAGTACGGCAGTTTTTCCATAGAGCAACCGGAAAATACAAGTTATCTTTATTTTCCGCTGGCGTCAGAAACAGGGTTGAAAAGTTCTCTTACGCCGAACCTGGGCGGTGATTCCAAGACGAATCAGGAAACCTTCTTATTGGAACCTGTCAGTGCGGAAAATCTTCATAATAACCGTTCTGTCAGAAATTTCTGGCTTGTATGTGAAAAAGAAGGGGTTTTCTCCGCGTCAGGCGCGTCTGCGGAGCAGGAAGCGGTAAAATTTACAGACCTTCAGGATCAAAGCAAAATCACCGCAGGATTCATGTGGCATACACTGGAAAGGATCTCTTCCGCCCTTTCCCTTGAGACACGGATCACTTCCTTTATTCCTGTAAATGATAATGTAGAAATCATGCACATTACTGTCCGTAACCAGTCAGACAGTACAAAGGAGCTGATCCCTTACGCCGCAATTCCGATCTACGGTCGGAGCGCTGATAATATAAGGGATCACAGAAATGTAACTTCCATGCTCCACCGCATCCGGACAGATTCCAACGGAGTCTTCGTCCGGCCGACAATGTCTTTTGACGAGCGGGGACATCGTCCCAATACAAAAATCTATTATGTATGCGGATACAGCGGCAACGGCCAGGCTCCGGAAAGTTTCTATCCCACTGTAGAGGACTTTCTGGGAGAAGGAGGCACCTACACACACCCACGCGCCGTCCATGAAAACTGCCCCGGTATCCCGGCAGGATCCACAGCCGCTGGCAAAGAAGCGATGGGCGCTTTCCGTTTTCCCAAGATCCGGCTTGCCCCCGGTGAAGAGGCAGAATATATTCTGCTCCTCGGAGTGGAAGACAGCGAAGAGGACATTAACCGTATTTTGGGAAAATACAATACTCCGGATAAGGTCCGGAATGCCCTTGAAGCAACGAAATCATGGTGGAAAGAGAAAGTCAACACGGGATTTCATACCGGAGACGCCGATTTTGACCGGCTGATGAAATGGATCTGTTTCCAGCCGTTCCTCCGGCGTCTGTTCGGATGCTCCTTCCTGCCCCACCATGATTATGGAAGAGGCGGACGGGGATGGCGGGATCTCTGGCAAGACTGCCTTTCTCTCCTTCTCATGGACCCCGGCGGAGTAGGACTGATGATCGAGAAAAACTTTGGTGGAGTGCGGATCGACGGGACAAATGCAACGATCATCGGCGACGGGGACGGTAATTTTATAGCAGACCGCAACGGGATCGCACGGGTGTGGATGGATCATGCCCTCTGGCCTCAGATGACTACAAAACTCTATATTGACCAGACCGGGGATATCGATATTATGAACAGGCAGGCTTCTTATTTTAAGGATGCCCAGGCAGACAGAGGAACACAGATCGATGCCCTGTGGGACGCCGGACAGGGCAGCCTGCTTCGCACAGAGGGCAATGATATTTATACCGGGACCATATTAGAACATCTTCTGATCCAGCAGCTGACTGCCTTTTACGAGGTCGGTGATCATAACATTTACCGCCTGCGGGGAGCTGACTGGAACGATGCTCTGGATATGGCTCCCGAACACGGGGAAAGCGTCGCTTTTACCTGCGCCTATGCAGGAAATCTCCGTGAGCTCGCCTCAATGATCCGGCTTCTTGAAAGCCGCTCTCCCGGAGCCGAAGCAGAACTGATTGAAGAACTGCAGATCCTGCTGAATGACGATATCGGATTATTTGAGAACATAGAGGCAAAAAAGAAATTACTCGCAAGTTATACCCAACGCTGCCGGCACCGGATCAGCGGCAGACGCATTGCCGTCCGCCTGTCCGAGCTGGCGGAAAATCTGGAGCGCAAGGCCGACTGGCTCACGGGACATCTCCAGAATCACGAATGGATCGACGGAGGAACGGATGAAGGGTGGTTTAACAGCTATTACGATGATCATGGCCGTGCAGTGGAAGGATTTTTCCCTAATGAAGTTCGCATGATGCTTACAGGACAGGTCTTCTCCATTATGGGAAACGTCGCTTCCGAACAGCAGATACGCAGAATCGTAAACAGCGCAGACCACTATCTCTACCGAAAAGAAATCGGCGGTTACAGGCTGAACACGGATTTCCATGAACTCAAATTCGACATGGGGCGTATGTTCGGCTTTGCATACGGTGAAAAAGAAAATGGAGCCGTATTCTCACATATGACAGTGATGTATGCCAATGCACTGTACCGCCGCGGTTTTGCGAAGGAAGGGTGGAAAGCACTGAAAACACTGGCAGATACCGCTCTGGATTTTGACACCAGCCGCATCTATCCTGGTATACCGGAATATTTCCGCTCCGACGGCCGCGGAATGTACCACTATCTGACAGGAGCCGCAAGCTGGTTCATGATGACCATGATCACCCAGGTCTTCGGCGTCCGGGGACAGGCAGGCGATCTCATCCTTGTCCCCCAGCTTATGGCCGAGCAGTTCGACGAGCAGGGGAAAGCGTCTGTCAGCCTTGTTTTCGCCGGGAAGGAACTTGAGATCATCTACGAAAATCCGAACCGGAAAGACAGCGGAACATACACGGTATTCTCGGCTGTCTGCGAAGGACAGCAACTTCCGACAGACGCCCTCGGACACGTTATTATCACACGCAGAATACTGGATACGCTTTCGGATGATTGTCACCGCGTAATTGTAAAACTCATTTAAAACCAACTGAAAGGATAGGAAGAAACTTATGAAATATGGATATTTTGACGATAAAGAACGGGAATATGTGATTGACCGTCCGGACACTCCCTCCCCCTGGGTAAATTATCTGGGATCACCGGAGTACGGAGCGATCATCTCAAACAATGCAGGCGGATACAGTTTTGCCAGATCAGGTGCAAACGGACGTATCCTACGATACATCTTCAACCATTTTGACCAGCCGGGGCGCTATATTTATATCCGGGACAATGCATCCGGCGATTACTGGTCCGCCTCATGGCAGCCGGTGGGAAAGGATACGGAACAGTATCAAAGCAGATGCTGCCATGGTATGGGCTATACAAGAATGGTCGCAGACTACAGCGGTATACACTCTGAAGCGAACTACTATGTTCCTCTTGGAAAATCCTATGAGGTATGGGCGCTTTCCGTGACCAACGAATCGGACCGCGTGCGCGAGCTTACTCTTACAGGATACGCAGAGTTCACAAGCCACAGCAATTATGAACAGGATCAGGTAAATCTCCAGTATTCCCTGTTCATCACCCGCACATTATTTGAGAAGAACCGGATCATCCAGCAGATCCACGGCAACCTCGATGCACTGAGAGAGGATGAAGAAGTAGACGATAAAAAGGTAACCGAGCGCTTCTTCGGTCTTGCGGGTGCAGAAGTCTCCTCCTACTGCGGAGATAAGGATGCTTTTCTCGGGAAATACCACGGATACGGCAATCCGCAGGGCGTAATCTCCGCTGATCTTGGAAATGTGACCAGCTACAATGAGAACTCCTGCGGCGCTCTCTCCTGTACGGTCACGCTGGCTCCCGGCGAGTCCGGAACCGTGCTCTTCCTTCTCGGTATGAAGCCCTCTGCGGAAGCGGAAGCCATTATAAGTTCCTACGCCGATCCGGCCGGACAGGTCAGACAGGAAATCGATGCGCTGAAAGCGGACTGGTATGCAAAGCTGGATCATCTGAAGATCAGTACTCCGGATCCTGCCTTCAATACTATGATCAACACATGGAATGCCTACAACTGCTTCATCACATTTGTCTGGTCAAGAGCGGCATCCTTCATTTACTGCGGACTGCGAAACGGCTACGGCTACCGGGATACCGTACAGGATATTCAGGGAATCATCCATCTCGCCCCTGAAATGGCATGTGAGAAGATCCGCTTCATGCTCTCGGCACAGGTAGATAACGGCGGCGGTCTTCCCCTTGTAAAATTCACCCACAATCCGGGGCACGAAGATACACCGGATGACGCCTCCTATGTCCGGGAGACAGGCCATCCCGCCTACCGCGCGGATGACGCCCTCTGGCTGTTCCCGACAGTTTACAAATACATTACGGAAACCGGAAATACCGCATTTCTCGATGAAGTCATCCCATTTGCCAACAAAGGCGAGGGAAGCGTTTATGACCATCTGAAACGCGCCGTACAGTTTTCATTTGACCATCTGGGCCCCCACGGTATGCCTGCCGGATTATATGCGGACTGGAATGACTGCCTCCGCCTCGGAGCAGAAGGAGAATCCTCCTTTGTCGCACTGCAGTTCTATTATGCAATGACTATATTAAAAAAATTTGCCGTCTATAAACAAGACAGCGAATACATCCGCTATCTCGAGGAAAAACAGGAAGAAATCGGACAGAAGATCCAGAAGCTGTGCTGGGATAACGACCGTTTCATTCGCGGCTATACCGAGAAGGGCGAGCGTATCGGCGCAGCAGCGGATCCGGAGGCAAATATGTGGCTGAATCCGCAGAGTTGGGCCGTCATCAGCGGTCTTGCATCCAAAGAGCAGGCAGATACCGCTCTGGAAAATGTGTATCAGAGACTCAACACCGCATACGGCGCCGTCCTGATGGATCCGCCTTACCATGCGCACGCATTCGACGGTGCGCTTGCCGTGATCTACAATCAGGGAACAAAAGAAAACGCCGGTATTTTTTCCCAGTCTCAGGGCTGGCTGATCCTCGCAGAGGCTCTCAGAGGTCATGGAAACCGTGCATTCGAATATTTTACGGAGAATGCGCCGGCAGCACAGAATGACCGGGCAGAGATCCGCCATCTTGAGCCCTACTGCTACGGGCAGTTTACAGAAGGACCGGCCAGCAGTCATTTCGGCCGCTCTCACGTGCACTGGCTGACAGGAACCGCTT
Organism: uncultured Mediterraneibacter sp.; assembly: GCA_944384505.1. GTDB lineage: Bacteria > Bacillota > Clostridia > Lachnospirales > Lachnospiraceae > Mediterraneibacter. The sequence goes on along the minus strand of CALWTQ010000019.1, from coordinate 18,401 downwards.
CCACCGTGATGGTCGGATGCGTGGAAGGAATCCTCGGGCTCCGGCCGGATCTGGACGGAATCCGGATCGCGCCGGCAGTACCCGAAAGCTGGGATTCCTTTGAGATGGATAAAGATTTCCGCGGGAAACATCTCCACATCCGGGTTGAAAATCCGGATCGCCGTGAATCCGGCTGCAGGAGTATGACTCTGAACGGGAGAGAACTATCTGATAATTACATACCTGAAGAGCTGCTCACAGAAAATAATGAAATTCTCCTGACAATGTAATAAACACGGGATACAGTCCAAACATGATCTGAACTGTATCCCTTTTATTTTTCTGGAACGTTTTTCTTCGAACCGCCTGCTTTTGTATCCTTCGAATTTTTAGCAGATGGTTCAATATTCCACTGAACCATATAGTACTTGTCACGGTATTTCTTCGGAGTCATTCCAACCACATCCCGAAATTGCTGTATAAAATGGCTCTGTGAAGAAAAAGAAAGTCTGTTGGCGATATCTATCATGGAATAGTCGCTGAACCGAAGCAGATTTTTCGCCATATCAATCTTCTGTGCCCGTATGTATGCACTTACGGATACGCCTGTTTCTTTCTTAAACAGGCGGGAAAGATAACTCGGTGATACTCCAAGTACATCTGCCAAATCCTCGATCGTGATCCGTTCTTTTATATGTGAATAAATGTATTCTTTACATTCATTAATATGTTTTGAATTCGTATCACTACGATAATATTTTCGCATTTTTTCTGTATAATCCATGACCATTACGTCATGCAGTTCCCGTACTTCCTTTTCAGTGTGAAGGTCATCCAGCTTCTGGATATAGAAGTCACTCAGCCGGAATGCCTGTTCCAGCTCCATCCCGTTCTGCCTGCACAGCCGTGTGATCATCGCAGTAGTAATTACAAAATGGTATTTCAGGTTTGTAACCGGATCTCTGGAAAGGACTCCTACACCCTCTTCTTCTACAAACCGCCCCTCCTCACAATTTAATCTTACTTTGTCAATATCCCCGCTTGCCACTGCTCTGTAAAATACAAATTCTTCTGTCGGTTCCCGATGTTCGATTTCGTCAATATCATCACTCGCCTCTAAAAGAAGCCACTCATCTTTGTAACTCATAAGCCTACCTCTTTTCTGTTAGAAGTACATCCGAAATCTGAATACATATCTCAGTTATCTGTCGGATATTTGCCCCTTTTAAATATTAGCATATTTCGGATGTACATACCAGAAAAACAAAACGAAAAGATTTATCCGTAAAGCTTTACCGTTACTGTTCACACAGCAACTTGAAATAAAAGAACCGATCGTCTAAACTATTCTTAGTCGGAACGATCGGTTTTCTTTATCCAAAAATCTGCGAAATTCTTTCAAATAGATTCTGTTCCTCTTCCTGGCGCATCACAACAAGCATGCTCATGCATTTACAGAGGGAATCGATACTTTCCTGACTCCGAAATGTCACAGCCTGCTGTTGTTTCCTTTTGTAGCTCCGCAGAAGCCGTTCGGCTTCATTGTTCGTAGCTGGGGCTCTGTGATCGTGGAGAAACAACAGATGATTCTCCATATATTTCTCCATTCGCCGATACAGATTGTACCCGTCTTTATAATACTCACTTGGAGGAACATCCTTATATTCCTCATCCGCCTTTCGCAGGATTGCCCTGTAGCGTTCTTCGAATCCGGCTGTTTTTTCGGCATCCGGTTCTTCTTCTGGAGAAAGTCCATTCCGATAATGGATCATCTCCTGGATCAGGGAACGCATTTCACGATTCCATGTCCGATCCGGTTCATTCTGGATACTGTCTTTGAGGTATCTCAGAACATGGGCAAGGCATTCCTGGTGTCCTGTCCCATAATGATAAAATGTGCTTTCATGATCATGGATCAGGATTCCCTGATAGTCCTCAGTGATTGTACCCTTTACACCTTCATGGCCTTTTTTGCTGCGGGCAAAATAGAATGCTTTTCCGTCCGGAGTGGCACATACAAACACATACGAAGATTTTCCGTTTATTCTTGCGTTTGTGCAGTCTGTATGCATGACAGGAGATAGAAGCATTTCTGCAAAAAGCTTCTTCCTCTCCGGTTCTGTTTTTGCAGCAAACTCCCGGCACAGGCTGCTGACCATCCCCTTTGAAATATTCAGTTTTCCACCGGTCAGATCGCGCAGAAATTTCCTGCTCTTATCGATGGACGTACAGCATTCGTTATTCAGCAGAAAAAGAAATGCCCGGATACTCCCTCCATAATTCACATCATTGACCACTCCTGCCGGGAATTCAGCATGTGCCAGTTCTCCGGTTTTGGAATTACGGTATACGTCCGCATGGTATTCCCGGACATCAAGGATAAGACGGATGTTGACCAGCTGTTTCATGATCGTTCTTTTTGTCTTTTTAGCTTCTTTCCGCTCTTTTCCCGGCTGTTCGTAATCTTTTTATGACGGATTGTTTTGGAAGATGGAATGGATGAATTCTCATAATCGCGGTTCAGTTGAGCTCTCATTTTCAGGTTCTTTCCCTTTTCTTCCTCCAGAGCTGTTTCTGCGTTATATCTCAGATGGAGCTGTTCCAGGTACTTTTCTTTCCACTGATCCCGGGAGTCGATTGTTTCCCGGAGCAGCTTCCGCAGTATCCGGATCTCTGCTTCTTTTCTTCGAATCGTTTTCTTTGCTTCTTTTTCCATGTCTTCATAGACCTGGAACCAGTTTTCCCTGTTTCGGACAGACTGGCGGATGGCTTCTTCCAGTTTGGCTTTCAGCTGGCGAATTTCCCGTTCTTTCTCTTCCAACAGGCGCTCGTATTCTTTCCGCAGACAGAGCAGTGTTTCGCCGGATTCCAGCAGCCGGATTCGCTCCCGGAGCGCTTTGTTTTCATACTGAAGCTGTGTGGCATACTCAAAACTGATCTTCATAAAAACCCCTGTTCTATCATCTCTTTTTCGTGTCTCCAAAGATCATATTCAGAATCTCTTCCTGTTCTTTACAGATCTTTTCCAACAGATCACACTCTCTGGCCATTTCTTTTCCTTTTTTCAGAAGTTCTCGGTTATCTTTCTTTAAATCCTGGATCAAGTCCTCCTGTACCTGGATTTGTTTTTCTTGGATCTGCAGCATCTCGTCCTGGGCCTTGCATCTTTGTTCCAGGGCAGCACATTCCTCTTTTAATGTGCGGATTAATTCTTCATATCGGTCCATTTTTTCAGAAATCTCCTGTTACGATTGAGTTCATGGTTATATTATAACGGAATCAGCATAGAAAAGCGAATTTTCCCATATGTGGATAAAGTAAAAATGACAAGAGAAAACTCTTCATTAAAGGGCAGAAAAGAGTGAGAAAAAACAGAAAAAGAGGTTGTTTTGTCCAGATAAAAGGGCGTTCAGAATGTTTTTGGGTTCAGTTATCCACACAGCAGAAAAGGCCAGTTGATTTATCAACAAATGGCCTTTTCTGATAGGAAAACAGATTTTTTAATTTCGTCATTTTTACTATAAAGGATTAATAGGGTGTGAACAGTAACCTTCGTAGATCATATTACTCTACGAATTTTTTATTTTCCTTGTATTTCTTCTGTATTCATGCTAAACTTTCCCCAAAGCATATTTTCTTTTTTCAAACAGACCGGTCATGCCGATCTTTCAAACGATTCTTTGCGGTTTTTGCGAAAAAACTGCACTTTTCGGAGAATTCATGCTTTTAGTCCCATTGTTCAGCAGGAATTTTCCGAAGGTTGAAAACTTCCTGCACATATTATTAAAAAGGAGGTTTTCATGAGAGATCAAAAGAAACATACGCTTCGATGGCATCCCGCTTTTTATCCCGGAATCCAGATCGAATTTCAAATCGAAAGCAGTAGGCTGGATTTTATTCACGAGTACACATTAGGTACAGAACCAGTGAGAACTGATATGATTATTATCAAAAAGACCAACGACGAACCACTTCGGAAAAACATAGGTAAAATATTTCGCAGATATAATATTGTAGAGTATAAAAGCCCGGAAGATTATCTTTCAATTGATGACTTTTATAAGGCATATGCATACGTTAATTTTTATAAAGCTTATACGGGCGCTGTGGATGAAATTAAGATAACTGAACTTACACTGACACTTGTATGTTTTCATTTTCCTTCGAAACTGATTACTCACTTAAGGGAAATTCGGAAATATAACATCCAGCCCATTTCCCCGGGAATTTATAAAATTATCGGCGATATAATTCCCATGCAGATTATCGTGACTCCCAGACTTTCGGAAAAGGAGAATTTGTGGCTTAAAAATTTGACAAATAATATATCCGATTCAGATTCTATCGGTAATTTGCTGGCAGATTATGATCTGCACAAATCAGATCCGCACTACCGTACAGTTATGGATATTATCGTAAGGGCTAATAGTAGTAAATTCAAAGAGGAGGTACACTCAAAAATGTGTGATGCTTTAATGGAAATCATGAGAGAAGAATGGAAAGATGAACTTGATAAAGTACGTGTTGCTGCGAAAAATGAAGCTCTTGTAACTGGGCATCAAGAAGGACTCATGGAAGGGCGTAAAGAGGGACTCGCAGAAGGACGCAAAGAGGGGCTCGCAGAAGGACGCAAAGAAGGGCTTACTGAGGGAATTAAAGCTTTGATTTCAGCCTGCCGGGCTCTTGGCGCATCAAAGGAAGATACGGCTCTCCAGCTGATGAATGGATTCTCTATGGATCAGGAATCTGCACAGGCTAATATTTCCAAATACTGGTAAGGATACCAGACTTAAGAAAAGCCTCCTACCTCCTCGATAAAGGTTTTTATCAAGGAAGATAGAAGGCTTTTCTTTCTGTTATGATTTCTTCTCATTCATGGATCGGCGTGATCACGATATTTTCCGGCGCGATCTCTGTCTTTCTTGTCACGATATCCTCGATCTGTGCCCGGTTTGCATCTGTCAGTTCATCTGCCTTTACTACAATATCCGCTGAATCCGAATCCAGGCTCACCACCGCCTCGGAGAATCCTTTCGAAGCCATCAGTGTCTCAATGGCGGCTTCCTGCTCCGATATCTGAGTCATCTGCACCATCTGATCCACTGCGGACTGCTTTTCCGCATCGCTTAAGTTCGTATTGTCTATGATCGCCTGCAGCGTCTCCTTATTCTGCGCGCGCACCTGTTCTCTCGTTACTTTCGCCTGCGCTACTGTTGTCTCAGCTGTCCCGTTAGTAAGTACTGCCTCCCCCGGTGTCCCCTCCACTTCTGAGTCGTTGCTGGCGATATCTTCCGTGGACGTCTCGATATCCTCCTGGGAGATGTCCAGAAGCTCCTGATTCGCCAGATCAGCGTTTGCCTCAGCTGTCCCGCTCTCTGTATCCCCGAACAGTCTGCCGGAATAATTCAGATACCCGGCGACAGCGATCATGACTGCCAGAGTAGCGATAATGATCTGGTTCTTCTTAAATATTTTTTTCAATTCTCCACTCCTCCTTCTATGTATGAAGCCCGTTTCATTATTTTAATCTTATGCGCCTCCACGCCGAATAATGCCTGAACTGCTTCGGTTATATTCTGTGTCACCACTGCATTATCTCCTCCCTCTGCGATCACAACCACGCCCTCGATCTCCGGGGAAAGCTCCTTGCTCACATAGGGCGTGGATGAGCCGTCTGATCCCTGCGTGTAGATACTCGTCTTATCTGAGGACTGATCCTCCACGCTTCTTGTGCCGCCCTCGCTGTCTGACTCTTCTGTGGTCTGGGATGTGCTGGACTGGTCTTTCTCTATGATCCGCTGTCCGTCGGACTTTAACGTGATCATCACGGTCACCTCACCCACACCCTCCACTTCACGGAGCGTCTGCGCGGTTTTTTGCTCCAGGTAAGCTTCATATTCTCCCAGATCGGTCAGACCCGAAGCGGATGCCTCTTTTGCGTTAGTGTTACCTCCCAAACTGTCCCCGGAGCTGCCGAACAGCCCAGAGCCTTCTTCGCTATCACCCGAAGCCCCCGGAACCGGGATGATAATGACTAGAAGCAGAATTCCCACCAGAAGCAGGATGAGAAGCTGATTTTTCTTCGGAAGCTTTTCCCCGGAGCGCAGGCCCTCAAGATACTCCTTCCATTTCTTATTCCCCAATTTTGATTTCCTCCACTTTAATCTGCCCTCCCGCTTCTCCTGACTCTGATTCTGCCGTGTCTGCGCTTTCCGACACTGAGTTTTCCGAAGAGCCGCTTTCTGAATCTGCATTCCCGAATAATGATCCCGCAAGCTCTTCATCCGAAAACAGCCCGTCAAGATTCCCTGCCTGTTCATAGATCTTTGCCGCGCGCTCCATCTCCTGCCGTTCCATCTCATACTCCTTTGACTGATATATTGAACGGAAGTCCTGCTCCATCCCCGTGATCTTAAGCAGCGGGGTAAAGATGAGAAGGATCAGGACAAGGCCGGAGAAAAAGCGGATATACTTCCCGTAATCTTTGCCCGGAATAGCATGCATTACCGCTGAAATCACAATTAGGTAAACTGCGATATTCTGGATCCATCCATAGAGCTGCTCCAGCATAACTGCCTCCTTCTCTCCCTTTCTATGAAGTAGATGCCGCGGCCACTCCGATCGTGAGTAGAAACAGCACGCCCACTGTAAATGCGGCCCGCACCATCAGCTCATATCCTTCACTTACTCCACTGATACATGCGGTAATCCGCTTATCTGACACTGGCTGGACCAGAGCGGCGGCCAGCTTGTACATCAGCGCCATGAGCGCCATCTGCAGGATCGGCACCGCGCAGATCATAACCGCAATCACCGCTCCTGCCATACCGATTCCGTTTTTAATCAGCACTGCTGTCCCCAGGAAGATTTCCGCGGTCCCGCCCAGTACATTTCCCACCCAGGGCAGAGACTCTGCAGTCCGTGTCAGCGCGCTTCGTTTCAGGGAGTCGATTGCAGGCGCAAGGAGTCCCTGAACCACATTGACGCCGATCACCCCGGCCAGAAGGGCGCGCATACACCATACAGCTGTCTTCTTAATCAGATCCGCGAACTCGGAGAGAAAGTCCTCCCCGGTCAGGCTTCCCATAACCCGCACCATAATATAGATATTGATCACAGGCAGCAGAAAACGGATCATGATCAGTTCCACCGCATAGATCAGGAACAGGATCATATTGTAGAAAAACATGGACGTCATGCTTCCGGATGCAAATGCCACAGCGAGGAAATACGCCGGGCAGAGCACTCTCATAAAGTCAGTCAGCATATCAAGCCGGCCTTCCAATCCCTGCATGGCCGCCCGGAACGAGGACAAGCACAGGGTAATTAAGAGCATGTACAGAATATAAAAGCTGATCTCCGATATCTGCCTGCTCTGGAAAGCTCCGGCAAAGTTCGTAAACACAGCCGCCACAAGGGCAATCAGGAGTATGTATACCAGATTGTGCCGGTTATAGCGGAATTCATAAGAGACCTGGTCAGAGAGGAAATCAACAAGCAGGCTTCCTGTCTGTTCCAGGTCCCCTGAGATAAAGGAAGACGCCACATCTGTAAATGTCACCCTTTCCTCCGGGAACATTTCTCTTAAACTGTTTTCGATCTCATCAAAGTCAAACTCTGAGAGAATCGCGTCCTGCATCTGTTCCTGCACCACATCCGAATCTGTATTCTGCACCACATCCGAATCTGCGTTCTGCGCTGTATTCTCCTCTGGGGTCTGTACTGCATTCCCCTCCTGCCCGGCAGATTCTATCTGCCCTGTCGTTCCTGCCTCCTCTGCCCTTACGATTCTCGTTCCCAGCCCGAACACGAGAAGTACCAGAGCCAGAAGGAAGAGGAACTGTCTGCTGCGCCCGCTCATGACAAGAACTCCTGTATTGTTTCCAGAAGAGCCAGCAGTACGGGCATTCCCAGAGCCAGTATGGTCAGCTTCGCGAAGATCTCTATCTGTCCTGCCACTGTCTGATATCCGGCGTCCCGGCAGATATCGGAGGAAAACTGAGCGATATATGTAATGCCGATCATCTTCAGCATAGTGGATAAATAGCCCGCATCCATGTCAATGTAGGAGCTGATCTGTCCCACCGTACTGATAAATGTACCCAGACGGTCCACGATGAACCCGAACAGTACAATGCTCACACCGATACTGATATATATTCCATATTCTGCTTTTCCGCCCTTTAACTGCACTGCCAGCACAGCTCCTATCACACCGATGATCCCGGCCTGTATCACACTCATTATGATTCACTCTCCTTTAAAGCGCAAAAAGCTGACGGATCGAGAGGAACAGATCATAAATATACGGCAGAATCCACGAGAGAACCAGGATCAGTCCGGCAAGGCTTGCCAGAAAAGCCTGCTCCTCTCTTCCGCTGTGTTTTAGCACCTGACTTAAGATTGACACTAGTATTCCGACTGCCGCTATCTTAAAGATTAGATTGATATTCATGCATTCCTCCTATGCTCAGAGCAGGATTACGATAAGAAAGATCCCGCTCATCACTCCCAGGCAGCCGCTGATCTTTATTCTGGCCGCAAGCCCTTCTCTCTGCTTCTCGATTTCCAGGTCAAGCCGGTTTAAATACATCTGCATTGCATGATCCAGCGTATCCGCCTCCAGGCTTCCAAGAAATGTCCCCGGCTCCTTTGCCAGTATCCTGTGCTCATACTTGAAATCCAGCGCTTTCAAGTACCGGTCGGCGCACCGGTTCCAGGCGCGGGCAAATCCGTATTCTTCCCGGTTCTCCAGTTCCTGGGCCAGTTTTCTCAGCCATATCCGGTAAGGCTCTTTTACCCTTCCCGATACCCCGGAAAATATCTCCGGGAGCGGGGCGTGGGTATAGGCGATCTCTCCCCGGATCAGGCTCATCACATACCGGAAGTACTGAAGCTTCTCAAGATACCGTTTCAGCTCCCTGCCGTATACATATCCCGCTCCCCCTGTAGCCGTAAGGATCAGGACCGCTCCGATCACCCTCTGCACAACACACTCCCCCGCCCGTCATAGATTCCACGTATTTCACCGGGATGATCCCCGTTTCCAAGAACCACATACCGCTCAAACATCCTTCTCCTGATCAGCTCGCCAAGCACAGGTTTCTTCGTCGCTTCGTCCATATCAAGCCCATGTACGCTGGCGATCAGTTTGCACCCGCACTGCATGGCATACTCCACTGCATGGATATCCTCAGCCGTCCCGATTTCATCTACCGCGATCACTCTGGGAGCCATAGACCGGATCAGCATAATCATGCCGTCAGCTTTCGGGCAGCAGTCCAGAATGTCCGTCCTTGTCCCCAGATGATTCTGAGCGATTCCCAGATAACAGCCTCCCAGCTCAGAGCGCTCATCCACCACTCCGACGGTACACCCCTTCACGTACTCATTTCCATCGGATATCTGGCGGATCAGATCCCGGATCAAAGTCGTCTTCCCGCAGCACGGAGGTGAGATAATCAGTGTATGGCATACCTGCCTGTTCTGGGTAATGTACGGCAGTACCTGATCTGCGCATCCGAGGATCTCATGAGATACCCGAATATTGATAGATGATATGTACTGGATATTTTTTACCTTTTCTCTCTCCATAATTACTTTTCCTGCCACGCCTACTCTGTGCCCTCCTTCAATTGTCAGGAATCCCTGTCTTAATTCATTTTCAAATGCATAGAGGGAGTAATGGCTGATATATTCCATTGTCTCCCTCATCTCTTCTTTTGTGACAATATGCGGTTTTTCTTCCCCAGGGAGAACGGATTCCCGGTTCCCTTTCAGGATCCGAAGCGGCTGCCCGGTGCGAAGCCGGATCTCCTGCAGACCGCCAGGATCCCGCATCTCCTGCTCCAGAAGGCCCCGTATGCCCCTGGCCAAAATATTTAAAATCTGGCTTTTTTGTTCCCTTCTTTCCATCTTGTCCACCTCTTTACACAATATATGAGGAGGTTTCAAAATTATGACATAAAAAAAAGAGAGGCATTGTAACAGTTCAGCCTCTCTATCCAAATCTATTCTGTCTGCGCAGCCGGAGCGCCGCGATTAAACCTGTTCTCCTATATAATAAAATCCCCTGCACTCTCTCAGCCTGACGTCGATGAATTGTCCGATCATGGACGCGTCCCCCGGAAAATGTACAAGAAGGTTGTTGCTCAGCCTCCCGGTCACAAGTTTATTGTCGTGCTCATTAACAGACTCTACAAGCGCGGTCTGAACCGTGCCCTCATGTACCGCGCACATCTCGGCTGATATCTGCTGAACCTCTGACAGCAGACGGTTAAACCGGTCTTTTACAATCTCTTCCGGCACCTGGTTTCCCATGACTGCGGCGGGCGTCCCCGTCCGCTTGGAATAGATAAATGTAAATGCACTGTCATAGCGCACCTTTCTCACCACATCCAGCGTCTCCTGGAAGTCCTCCTCCGTCTCTCCCGGAAATCCGACGATAATATCTGTAGTAAGAGAGATATCCGGAACTGCAGCCCGTATCTTTTCCACCAGTTCAAGATAGTGTTCCTTAGTATATCTGCGGTTCATCTTCTCCAGGATCCGGCTGCTTCCGGACTGGACCGGGAGATGCAGATGCTTACATATTTTCTCGGACTCTCCCATGACCTGAATCAGCTCATCGGACAGATCCTTCGGGTGAGAGGTCATAAACCGTATCCGTCTCAGCCCGTCTATCTTCTCTATCTCCCTTAAAAGCTGGGCAAATGTCATAGGTGAATCCAGTGTCTTTCCATAGGAATTCACATTCTGGCCCAGCAGCATCACTTCCACAACACCGTCCGCCACAAGACGTTCAATCTCCCGGATAATAGCCCGCGGATCCCGGCTTCTCTCACGCCCGCGCACATATGGGACAATGCAGTAGCTGCAGAAATTATTGCAGCCGAACATGATATTCACCCCTGACTTAAAGGAGTATTTCCTTTCGCTTGGGAGATCCTCAACAATCTTGTCCGTATCTTTCCAGATATCAATCACCATTCGGCCGGACTCCATACGGGTTGCAAGAAGCTCTGCGAATTTATAAATATTGTGTGTGCCGAAAATCAGATCAATAAATCCATAACTCTTCTTTAATTTCTCAACCACTTCCGGTTCCTGCATCATACACCCGCACAGAGCGATCATCATGTGAGGGTTCTTTTTCTTAATGCGGCCAAGCTGCCCCAGCCTTCCGTACACGCGCTGATTCGCATTCTCCCGCACCGTACATGTATTGTAGATGACAAAATCTGCCTTCTCTTCGTCCGTTTCTTCTATGTATCCGATCTTCTCCAGGATTCCCACCAGTTTTTCAGAGTCCCTGGCATTCATCTGGCAGCCGAATGTGGTCACGCAAAAAGTGAGAGGCCGCCCGGCCTCCTTCTTTAATCTCTCCAGATCAACCTTTGCCCGCTCTATGAAATAATACTGTCTCTCCGGCTCTGACACAGGGATCTTCATCTCCTGGTCAGCTGTTCTTTTTATTGCTTCCATTTACCTCTCCTATTAATTAAAACCATTTCTTCACCTTGCCCTATACGAACTGATTCTTCTTTGCGTCATATGTATAATCTATCATGGCAAGCTTCTGCGCAATCTCCCCGGCATCCACCTGCATATCGTCGCATAGAGACTCCAGTGATGGATAGAAATCTCTGAGCTTTGTATTGATAACTCCAAGAAGTATTACCGGATCTACCGGCAGTCCTGTGGACATATAATCAGCTCCTTTTCTGTAATAATAAACTCCGGCCGGATATCATGAGGATCCGCCGGAAGACATTCTGCGCACTGTACAGAAAACGCCAGCGCAGCTCTGCGGCAGGACGGGCAGTCTGCCAGGTATGTGTCATAATACCCCCCGCCGTATCCGATCCGATTCCCATTTCGGTCAAATGCGGCTCCCGGCATAATAACCAGGGCTCCCGCGTCCGGCTTCGGAGCCGGATCGCACCAGGGTCCCGGTTCCGGGATAGACCAGGTGCCCGGCTTTAGATCAGACAGGACGCGGATATAGAAGAACTCCATCCTGCGCCTGCCTGTGACCCGTGGCGCGGCCACTCTCTTTCCCCGCCGCAATGACTCTTCCATGATCTCTGCGGTTCCAGCCTCATCCCGGAATGCGGCATAGCAGTACACGCTTTTTGCCTTCCGGTACATTTCCGTCTCGAACAGCCGGCGCGCGATCTTGGCATCCGCGTCTTTTCGCATATCTTCACATATCTCACCTCGAAGTTTCAGGAAATGTTTCCGGATCTTGTCTTTCTCTGTCTTGGTCCTGTCCTGTTCTGATTTAGTTTCCGGCTTTCTTTCCATACTTTTCTCCGAGATTTACTACAGTCCCGTCTTTCTCTTCTATGTCAATATTGTTGAGCTGGCTTTTCAGATTCGCGCGCACTGCTCCAAGGTACTCTGCCCGGAGGATTTTCTGCTCTTTTTGCTCTGCTTCTGTAAGCCCCTCAGCTTTTGACTTCCTGTACAATTCATTAATTCTTTTTATCTTCTGAGCGTCCATTTTATTTCCTTTCCATTTAAGACTCACTCACGTTAAGACTCACTCGCGAGTCCAAACACCGACGCTATTATACACTATTTATCCCGCTTCGTCCAGAGACACATCCGAACAGTTCAGCTGGAATAGTTTTCAAGAAATGCATACAGTTCTTCCGCCGTGTGGACATATTTTCCATCCGCCACCTCCTGCTGCACTTCCTGCGGCAGATCTGTCAATGGAATTTCTGTAAATTCATAGATTGTCTTTTTATCATTCAAGTATACAACCACAAATCCCTGAAGCTCGCACAGATAGAACCCTTCTTTATCAGAATCCGTCTCTTTTACCGCCTCTCCTTCCGCCGCTATACTCTCAGTTCCCGATATTTCTCCCGTCAGATCCTCCTGCGCCATCTGCTTTTCTACTGCGCGGCGGTATGTGTACTGATAGCTGGCTGTCAGAAGGAGTCCAGCCGTCAGGAATAACACAAAAAAACCAATAATGTATCTGGATTTCATAGTCTCCACTCCTTTTTCATACATTATTGGCTTTTTTCGCTATTTTATTCAGGAAGCAGGTGCAGTTTCTCACAGTACCTCAAAAGTCTGGCCCCCATGGGAAGCGCCAGGATGTCGTCATTTGAAAGAGTTCCGATCTTAAGCACAACTATAACATATACGACTACAGCCACAACAAGCGCGGCACAGATCGGTATCCATCTTCCTCCGATCAGCTGATCCAGGCCAAAGTACACGAGAAACGCTATAACGCCCATTACCGCCGAAGCGATCAGCGGCTTTACAAATGTATCCATAATATTGATCTTAAACCCGCACACCTTATGTACTTTCCGCTGATCCAGCCAGCACATGCACAGAGAAAATACAACATTCCCCGCCGCCAGCGCATACACATTCATCTTAAATACAATCATCATGACCACAAAGGCAATCAGATGAACTACAAGAGCGACAGCAGCGTTTTTCGCAGGGCTGGAAATGTAATTCAGTCCATGCAGGATTGAATTCAATATAGACGCCCAGGCGTAGAGCACAACCACAACGGATCCGATCATAAGCAGATAAGCCGGCGTTTTTGTGGCGTCATTATATAGCAGCACCATAAGCGGCGATGCCAGAACGAGGAAGCCCACGCCGCAGGGGATGGTGATCACCATGTTAAGCCGCAGCGTCTGGTCGATCTTCTCGTGCACCAGCTTTCTCGACTTCTGCGCAACCGCCGTGGTCAGGCTTGGCACCACCGAAGCGCACAGGGCGGTCGGTATGGACAGAGGCACATTCACCAGAGTATCATATTTACCGGAATAGATTCCCTGGAGCGCCATATATTCCTCTTCCACATATCCCTGAGCCTCCATAATATGATTGAATATCGTCAGGTCAAGGATCTGGTTAATATTATAAATCGCTGTGCTGAACAGGATCGGTATTGCTGTAAAGACAAGAACTTTCAGTATATGCTGATAGCTCTCCTGCTTCCGGGAGCGGTCTGTTCTGTACTGTCTGTACATGTTTCCCCGGTATGCCCAGAGGACAAACCCCAGGAAAACCAGAGCAATCAGCGCTCCCAGCACAGTCCCCAGCGTAGCTCCCGCCGCACCGTAGGCCGGGCCTAAGAGCTCTTCCCCGGCTTCTTCTCCGGCTCTCGTCCCCATATCTACAAAGATGCTGGCTCCCGCAATACTGATGATCGCACGGATCAGCTGTTCAATGATCTGAGAAACCGCTGTCGGCATCATACTGCCAAGGCCCTGGAAATAGCCGCGGATTACAGCCATAATAGCTACAATAAAAAGACCCGGAGCCAGCATTTTCAGTGCGTATACACTCAGCGGAGATCTCATGGCGTGAACCGAGATCGCGTCAGCGCCAAAGAAAATCGCCGCGGTCACAACCAGTCCTACCACAACAGCAAAAAACATGGAACACGCAAACACTCTCAGCGCATTTCTCTTCTGTCCCACTGCCATTTTCGCTGACACCAGCTTGGATACTGCAGTGGGAAGGCTTAAGGAAGAAACCATAAGCGCCATAGCGTAGATCTGATACGCATACCCGTAGAAACCGTTTCCCGCATCTCCCAGTATATTAGCAAGAGGAATTCTGTACACAACACCGATGACCTTAGTAAGGACAGTGGCGGCTGCCAGTATGGCTCCCTGCGCGATAAAATCATCTTTCTGCGCGGGCGCTGTTCGTCTCCTGTGTGTCTGTTCTGCCATAAATTCTCCTCCAAATTAATTACCTGCTCAGCGCGGGATCGCAACTCTTTCCATAATGATCCGCTGTCTTTCTTCCATCACTTCCCGCTCTTCATCCTCCATGTGGTCATAGCCGAAAAGATGAAGCATGCTGTGCGCAATGAGAAAAGCATACTCCCTCAGAGGGGAGTGCCCATATTCCTCCGCCTGGGCAAGCACCTTATCTTTTGAAATCACAATATCTCCTAAAATCAGCTGTCCTGATTCCGGATCAAAGGCATCGTCCGCATCCTCCAGGAAAGAAAAATCAGCCGGAGATTCATATTCCAGCATGGGAAATGACAGCACGTCCGTTGCCCGGTCGATCTGCCTGTGCTCCCGATTCATCCTGCGGATTTCCTCATCTGATGTAAGCAGAAGATTGATCTCCGCCTCATAAGGGCAGCCCTCGCACTCAAGCGCCGCATCTGTGACGCGCACAGCCACTTCTTTTGTATCAAAAGGCAGAACCGCGCCCCCTTCTTCTTCGATATACAAGCTCATGAATTTCTCCTTCTCGCGCCTCTGGATGTGCCGGCACCTTTCTTTTCATTTTTCCTCTCATATGCCTCATATGCCTTGACAATCTGCTGTACCAGCGGATGCCGCACCACGTCCTTGCTTGTCAGACTGCAGACAGCGATCCCGTCCAGATCCTTGACCACTTTCACTGCAACATCCAGACCGGACACAGTTCCAGCCGGAAGATCTTTCTGAGTGGAATCCCCGGTGATCACAACCTTTGAGCCAAAGCCGATTCGTGTCAAAAACATCTTCATCTGGGCCGGTGTTGTATTCTGCGCCTCATCCAGTATAATAAATGCATTGTCAAGAGTCCGTCCTCTCATATACGCAAGAGGCGCTACCTCAATCAGCCCTTTTTCAGAATTCCGAAGAAAGCTCTCCGCCCCCATAATTTCATAAAGAGCGTCATAAAGCGGTCTCAGATAAGGGTCAATCTTGCTCTGCAGATCCCCCGGGAGGAATCCCAGTTTTTCCCCGGCTTCAATCGCAGGCCGCGTCAGGATAATCCTGCCGACTTCACCATGCTTAAACGCGGTAATTGCCATCGCCATAGCAAGATAAGTCTTTCCGGTCCCCGCGGGGCCAAGTCCGAAGGTAATCATCCCGCTTCTTATAGCGTCCACATATTTCTTCTGTCCGAGAGTCTTTGGCTTAATCGGCCTTCCCTGGAGGGTATGGCAGATCAGTTCCTTATCGATTTCCACGATTCCCTCCTCCTGATCTTCAAACACAAGGGAGATCGCGTAGTCTACATTTTGTTCTGTTATTGTATTGCCCCGCTTTGAAAGCTCCGTAAGCTGAGTAAGCACACGCAGCGCTTTCTGGGCTGCCCCGCTCTCTCCTACGATCTTTGTATTCCCATCCCTTGCGATCAAAGTAACATGGAAAGTTCTCTCAAGTTTTCTTGCATAGGCGTCAAACTGGCCGAACACATTTGCCTCGTGCTCAGCCGGTATTTCAATCATCAGTTCCGACAGACTCATCTGTTTCTTTCCTTTCAATTGTCAAAATTTCCGTATCCGCTTCCTCGGTAATCCGCTCGTTAAGCCAGAGCGTACCGGACGCTGCGGCGGAAGTTTTATCCACATGTATTTTAACATCATTTGTACGGATTTGAATACCTTTTTCCTCCAAATCTTCACAAAACCGTTTGAAATTGAGGCTCAGCTTCTCTCTTATCTCTTCTTCCGTATATGTTTTTTCTTTAAACGAATATGATTTTGCCGTCTTCATCCCAAAGGAAAACGGCAGACGGAAATTTTCTCCCATCCCGGCCCGAGTCTCCCAGGTCGATATTTCACTCTGCTTATAACCGTTTTTTATACTCCCTGCAGAGATCGTCCAGTCAAAGATCCTGAGAAAAGGCTGATATTTCTTCTTTCCGTCATATACCTTTTCCTGATAAGCCAGGGACATTGTATCCGAATACTCCATCTGCGTGTCCGCAAAAATGTCCGCATCTGCCTGCAGATACTGATATCCGGTAACTTCCTGGCTGTCATTGATCACATCAACTCTCCCAAGGACAAGAATATCCCCTTTTTTCACTTCATCTCCCTCGTGCACCTGTGGAACTCCCGCACGGGTTACAATTCGAGTAATTACTCCGTCTTTTGACGCGACCAGGTCTGTCGGCTTCTCTTCCCCGGAAGCCTCGGCCGCGTCCTCCTCCGGAAATGTGTCCTCGTTTTCCTTGACCTGTATTTTCAGGCGGCTCCCGTCAATGGACGCCGAGACCCAAACGATATCATTATATGCCTTTCTGATATCTTTTACAATACCCGGACAGTCAACCCGGCTTTTTAACATTCCCGCGCTCACTCCGTCAGAAGCGAGGAAATCAGCCAGTGTTTCATCCGGCCATCTCCGGTTGCCCTCAAAGTGAATGTCCCATATGAACAGCGAATATACCTTCAGAAGCACAGCGCAGAGAAGGATTCCGGCAAACAGCAGCTTTCTCTTTCTGTACCGCGCCAGGAAAAACGGAAATCCCTGCCGCCCGCATAAGCTCACCCGCACATGGCTCTTTCTCACAAGGGGCTTTAACTTCCGAAAGTCTTTAATGCTTAAATACATTTCATATCCATTTCCCGACGGGCTGAGTCCCCATATGTAAATCCCATGGTAGGAACACAGATTCAAGAATCGTTCCGGAGAATATCCTTCCACCCGGATTTTAACAAAGCCTTTCAGATATCGGATGAACGAACGGATCACTCTGCTCTCCTCCCGTCAATAAATTCAAGCGTATCAATCTTCCCTGTGACCTTCATCTCATCATTCGTATAATATTCGACCTGGAGACGTTTCCCGCAGAGCCGGATCTGTCCTCCCTTTGTCTGCACACGCACAAGATTCTCCGTATACTCCGTGATCCCCCGATAATTCTCTATACACACTTCAAAGTCTCCGAGTACGGTGACAACCGCCGCGCCCATGACGACATCCTTCGGCATACTTGCAGCCGATACGAGCCTCTCCTTTAACTGTCCTCTGTCCATATAAAAATGCCACACATACGCCTTTTATAAAGAGTATATGTGCGGCATGATCCGTCCTATTCATCCGATTCTGTATTAATAATCCAGGCAGGCTCTCTCTGTCACATAAGGACGTACATATGTATCCGCCACTGCCACATGAGCCGGGTGAGAGCCGTAAACCGCGATATCCTCCGCTTTCTCCAGTGTGCTCACAAGCGCGATATCATGTGTGCTGGATGAAAGCGGCGCTTCCACAAACTCAAGAGAAAGCAGCCCCGGAACTTTTCCCACAAGCGAAGTCAGATTCTCTTTCATTGCCGCTTTCAGCTCCGGCTTCTTCGCCTCCTCAATCTCCGGTTTAAACTTCCACATAACAATATGATGTACCATTGGTGATTCCTCCTTGCTTTTTTATTCTGCTTAACCATTATAGAACAGAATGCCGGAAAAGTACAAGGTGTTCAGCTATAAAGTTCAATAACTCCCTACTTGTACAAGCGTCCGAAAATAGAGACTATTTCTGAGACGTATTCTGCGGAGATGAAGGATGGCTCTGGATTCCGCTCCAGGGATATAAGTGAAACTAAGAGTTCCACTAATACCCTACTACAATATATTTATGGTTAATACCCCTTACAGCCAGTAAGGAATTATCCATCTTGTTGCTCAA
>CALWTQ010000018.1 GCA_944384505.1 uncultured Mediterraneibacter sp. | reverse complement strand
AGAATTATCTGAAAATTAAAGAAATAAACTGACATTAATAAATGAAAAAAAGTGCCCATGATTACTTGACACATACATCAAAGGGGCCGTCATTGACTTTTAGGTGCAAAAAAAGTATTATTATAAAGGTATGCACTTTTTTATCAAAATGCGGTAAAAGTGACAGAAAAGCTTTGGACAAAAGAAATGCAACTAAGATACAGTGTAATATTTGGATATATAAATGAGAACAATTAAGATTAAACAGAACACAAAGAAAAAGCTTCTTCTCGGCGGATGCGCGGTTCTGGCAGTACTTGTTATAATTCTGATTATCCGGGGGATCAGCGGGATTGTAAATCGGGGAACCGACATTTCTGCGGGCGTGGATTATATTAAGGCGGAAGAAGCGGGAAGTATCTCGGCCATTGAAGAGAAAATTAGTCTGCTGGAACAGCAGGACAACAACGAGGAGGACGCGCGGAGTATTAAGGAGAAGTTTACAGGCGCGGTGGTTATGGGAGATTCTATCACGGCAGGCTTTACCGGGTATGATGTGCTGAATGCGTCCAGCGTGGCGGCCGGCATCGGCGTCCATCTCAATGAGACGGATGATCTGATTTCCCAGGTGCAGGAGCTGTCACCGCGCATTGTTTTTCTTTCCCTTGGCATGAATGATGTGGAAGCTACAAACGGGGACATAGATGTTTTCATTGAAGAGTATACAGCGGTTGTAGAGAAGATTGAGGCGGATGTTCCGGACGTTCACATATTTGTGAACTCAATCTTTCCGGTATCATCGGACGTGGCTGCGGAGAAGCCGGTCTTTGAGAAGATTCCCGATTATAACGAAGCATTAAAGACGCTGTGCGATGATATGCAGATAGGATTTATTGATAATACAGATCTTGTACAGGATGAGTACTATGAGCAGGACGGCGTTCATTTTAAAGCGGCTTTCTATCCTGTCTGGGCGCAGCGCATGGCGGAGGTGGCGGCATTATGACATCAGGAAGACCGAAGATTGCCTACATTATGAAATATGTTGTACTTGCATTGATCATTGCGTTTATTGTCCTGCTTATGCTGAATATGAGCGGCAGCAGCAGGCCTTTTGAAGATATGGAGAAGGATGTGGAGAGCGCGCTGGACACAGACGGGCTGACCAGGCAGGAGGACTCCCGGTTCAAGCGGAATTTCGGCCTGACCGCGGCGGATTATTCAGGGGTGATGTACTATGCGTCCGACGCCAGTATGTCTGCGGATGAAGTGCTCCTCATCAGGGTGAAGAGTGATGATCAGGTGCAGGAAGTCACGGCCGCGATTGAGGAGAGAATTGCCGCGCGGAAGAATGATTTTGAAGGATATGCGCCCGAGGAGGCGAATCTTCTGGACAATGCGGTTCTGAGCGTCCGGGGCAGATATATTTTTTACGCTGTGTCAGCGGACGCCCAGCAATATCTGGAAGTCTTTGGCAGCAGCCTTTAAGAGAGGAAATATAGCGGATGTTATTCAGCAGTATTACATTTTTGTTTTTATTTCTGCCGATTGTTCTGGCAGTTTACTATCTTGTCCCTGATAAGGCGAAGAATATAGTCCTGCTACTGGCAAGTCTGTTTTTCTATGCGTGGGGCGAGCCGGTTTATGTCGTGCTTATGATTCTTTCCATTGTCCTGAACTATTTCTGCGGTCAGGACATTAAAAATCACGAGGAAGACCCCAGAAAGGCAAAGCTGAGCGTTACTTTTGCCGTTGTGGTGAATCTGCTCATCCTTGGATTTTTCAAATACTACGGATTCCTCATAGAAACAGTCAACGCTGTGCTCCCTGTGGATATACCGTACCGGGAACTGCCCCTGCCTGTTGGAATCTCTTTCTATACTTTCCAGGCGATTTCTTACATACTGGACGTCTACAGGAAGGACGCCAGGCCTCAGAAGAATATTCTGTATTTCGCTCTTTACATCAGCATGTTTCCCCAGCTTATTGCAGGGCCCATCGTGCGGTACTCAGACATTGAAGAGCAGCTCCGCAGCAGGAAGATCAATATACACAGGATCGGTCAGGGGGCGATGTACTTTATCATCGGGCTGGCGAAAAAAGTGATTATAGCTAATTCGACAGGGGCCGTTTTTGAGACGGTGGCGGATATACCGGCCGGCAGCTTGTCCGTGCTCACGGCATGGATCGGAGTGTTTTCCTATGCGTTTCAGATCTATTTTGATTTCAGCGGATATTCGGATATGGCGATCGGCCTTGGGAAGATGTTCGGATTTGAATTCAGGAAGAATTTTGACTATCCCTATATATCCAGGAGTGTGACCGAGTTCTGGCGCAGATGGCATATTTCTCTGAGCACCTGGTTCCGGGAATATGTGTATATCCCTCTGGGCGGCAACAGATGTTCCGTATCGAGGAATATTTTCAATCTTATGGTTGTATGGGCTCTGACCGGCATGTGGCACGGCGCTGCGTGGAACTTCATTGCGTGGGGCGTATACTATGGCGTGATCCTGGTGATGGAGAAATACATCTGGGGTGTGAGCCTGGAAGGACTGCCCTATCCGGTGCAGAGAATCTATACAGGAGTGATTGTCCTTGTGGGCTGGGTCTTCTTCTTCAGCCCCAGTCTCGGGTATTCCCTGCGCTACCTGGGGGCGATGGTCGGGGGCGGCTCCGGGATAGCAGACGCGCAGGGAGCGTTTCTGCTGTTCGGGCACTGGCTGCTATATTTGATTGCTGTGCTTGGGTCTTCCCCGTTTGGGTTCCGGCTGCTGCACGGTGTGATCCGTCTGTTTCGCAGAGGGAGGGGGAGGACGGCCGCCGCGGCTGTCATCTATATAGGGATTTTCTTCATAGCAGTGGCGTTCCTTGTAACTGACACGTTTAATCCGTTTTTGTATTTCAGATTTTAAGGAAGGGTTATGAACAAGAGGAAAAGAAACGGGCGCGCTGAACGCGCCATAGGAATCAGTTTTATATTAGTACTTTTTCTTGTGATGATCATTAATCTGCTGATCCCAAGCAAAGAGATGTCCGAGCAGGAGAACCGTGTGCTGGAGCAGAGGCCGAAGCTTACGGCTGCTTCCGTCATGGACGGGGATTTCATGGAGCAGTGGGAGAGCTATATGAGCGACCAGTTCGTGGGCAGGAATCTGTGGCGGAGCATAAAGGTGTCTCTTGCCCGTCTGGGCGGGAGCAGGATGGAGAACGGCGTTTATATCGGAAAGGACGGACAGCTTCTGGAAGAGATTTCGGTGCCCGAAAATGAAAGGCTTTCAGAGAATGCCGGCGCGCTGAGGACATTTGCGGAAACCTATTCTGACATCCCGGTCAGGGTAATGCTGGTTCCTGACGCGGCCTGTGTGTTAAGCGACAGCCTTCCGGCCTTTGCCGAGGTGGAGGACCAGCGCCAGCTCTTCAGCATGGTTGAGAGGGAGCTGGGGGATACTGTGACCTGGATTGATGTTTTTTCTGTCCTGAATAGTCATAAATCGGAAAAGATATACTATAAGACAGATCATCACTGGACGACTCAGGGCGCGTTCTACGCTTTCCAGAGCGCGGCGTCCGGCCTTGGAATCCAGGGGGATGTGTCAGGCAATTATGTGTCCTATACGGTTACAGACAGCTTTAACGGTGTGCTGGCGTCTAAGAGCGGCGTGAATCTGGATGAGAAAGAGCAGATTGATATCTATGTCCCTTCATCTGGAGATGACGATGTAATAGTCGACTATGTAAACGAGGCAAAAAAGAGGACGTCTCTCTATGATTCTTCCAAGCTGGAGACAAGAGATAAGTATGCGGTATTTCTGGGCGGCAATACGTCCGTAATCGATATAAAGACTGTCTCTACAAGCCAGAAGAGGCTGCTCGTGGTAAAGGATTCCTTTGCGGACTGCTTTATTCCGTTCCTGACCCCGTATTACAGAGAGATCATAGTGGTGGATCCCCGTTATTACAGCGGCACCATATCCGAGATTATGGATACGTACCGGATAACGGATGCGCTGATACTTTACAGCGGGAATACGTTTTTTACAGATAATAATATAAGTGGAGTGTTTACAGGTGAGTAATCGGATCAGAGATGAGTTCCTGCAGAAAAAAGAGCCGGTACGGCTGAATAAGTATCTGAGTGAGGCGGGCGTCTGCTCCAGAAGAGAGGCGGACCGGCTTATTGAGAAAGGGCAGGTTACAGTGGACGGGGAAACTGCTGTGACCGGAATGCGCGTTGCGCCGGGGCAGGAGGTAAAAGTCGGGCGCAAAGTAGTGTCCAGGCAGGATGAGATGGTCCTGCTCGCAGTGAACAAGCCCAGGGGAATTGTCTGCACGGAAGACCGCCGGGAGAGGGACAGCATTGTAAGATTTCTGAACTATCCGGTGCGGGTGACTTATGCGGGACGTCTGGATAAGGATTCCAGAGGGCTTCTTCTGATGACGAACAACGGGGATATTATTAACCGGATGATGCGCGCGGCGAACCGCCATGAGAAGGAATACAGAGTCACAGTGGACAAGGAGATCACGGATGAATTCATCGCGCAGATGTCAGGAGGCGTGGAGATCCTGGACACAGTGACCAGGCCGTGCCAGGTTGAGAAGATCGGGAAGTATACTTTTTCTATTATCCTGACCCAGGGGATGAACCGGCAGATTCGCCGCATGTGCAGCGCGCTGGGGTATGAGGTGAGAGATCTTCTGAGAGTGCGGGTCATGAATATCCGGCTGGGAAGCCTGAAAGAGGGACAGTACCGGAAGGTGACAGACGCGGAGCTGGAAGAGCTCTATAAGATGATAAACAGACAGGAGGCCGCAGATGGCAGAACAGATAGAAAACAGGGCAGATCATAAGGCGGAGAATACGGACAGCAGGATGAAACGGATGCGTGAGCTGGTGGATCTTCTGAACCGGGCGCGAAGGGCATATGAGCAGGAAAATACAGAGATCATGAGCAATTATGAGTATGACCAGCTCTATGATGAACTTCTTGGCCTGGAAAAAGAGCTGAACACAACGCTTGCGTCAAGCCCCACGGTGAATGTCGGGTATGAAGTGCTGAGCGAGCTCCCGAAAGAGCGTCATGAGAGGCCCATGCTTTCTCTGGATAAGACGAAAGACGTCGAACGGCTCAAGGAATTTCTGGGGGACCAGACGGCTATGATCTCCTGGAAGCTGGACGGACTGACCGTTGTCCTGACCTACAGGGGAGGAGAACTTGAAAAGGCAGTCACTCGCGGCAATGGGGAAGTGGGAGAAGTGATCACGAATAACGCGAGAGTGTTCAAAAACATTCCCCTGCACATTCCTTTCCAGGGAGAGCTTGTTCTGCGCGGGGAGGCAGTTATTTCCTACAAAGATTTTGAGAAAATCAATGAGGAGATCGGGGATGCGGACGCAAAATATAAAAATCCGCGTAATCTGTGCAGCGGATCTGTGCGTCAGCTCAATAATGAGATTACGGCAAAGAGGAATGTGCGGTTCTATGCGTTCAGCCTGGTGCGGGCGGAGGGGGAGGATTTCCACAATTCCCGCCTGTATCAGATGAAATGGCTGGAGAGCCAGGGATTTGACGTGGTGGAAAATCATCCGGTGACACGGGAGACGATAGAGCAGGAAGTGGAATGGTTTGCGCAGCATATTGAGAACAACCAGGTGCCGTCGGACGGCCTGGTCCTTGTCTATGATGATATTGCATATGGCGAATCCCTCGGAACCACGGCGAAATTTCCGAGAGATTCATTTGCGTTTAAATGGGCGGACGAGATGCGGGAGACGACTCTGCGCGAGATCGAGTGGAGTCCTTCAAGAACCGGCCTGATTAACCCTGTGGCGATCTTTGATCCGGTGGAACTGGAAGGGACCACGGTGAGCCGCGCCAGCGTCCACAATATCAGCATCATGGAGGAACTGGAATTAGGAGTGGGCGATACGATCACTGTCTATAAGGCGAATATGATCATTCCCCAGATCGCGGAGAATCTGACGAGAAGCGGCGTGAAGGATATTCCTGAGGCCTGTCCTGTGTGCGGCGGAGCCACAAAGATCTCCATGGATAATGAGACTAAGACGCTGTACTGCACCAATCCGAAGTGCCAGGCAAAGCATGTGAAATCATTTACTCTGTTCGTAAGCCGCGACGCCATGAACATCGAGGGACTTTCCGAAGCAACACTGGAGAAGTTCATTATGAACGGCTATGTGAAGGACTTTACAGATCTGTTCCATCTGGACCGCTGGGAGGAAGAGATCAAAAGCATGGACGGCTTTGGGGAAAAGTCTTATGAAAATCTGAAAAACAGCGTTGAGCGCGCCCGCCGGACGACGCTGCCCCGGCTTGTGTACAGCCTGGGAATTCCCAATATCGGGATCGCCAATGCAAAGGTGATCTGCAGGGCGCTTGGAAATGACCCGGACAGAGTACTAAACGCCTCTGAGGAGGAGCTGGATGAGATTTCCGGAGTGGGCGAAGTGATCGCCCGGACTTATGTGGAGTACTTTGAAGAGGAAGAGCACAGAGATCTCTTCCGCCGTCTTTTAGACGAGGTGGAGATCATGAAAGAGGAGGTGACAGAAGACAGCAGAAGGTTTGAGGGAGTGAATTTTGTGATTACCGGAAGTGTGGAGCACTTTGCCAACCGGGCTGAGGTAAAAGAGGAGATTGAGAAGCGCGGCGGAAAGGTCACGGGAAGCGTGACGTCCAGGACGAATTATCTGATCAACAACGACATAAATTCCACCTCATCCAAGAACAGGAAAGCAAGAGAACTTGGAGTGCAGATTATATCGGAAGAAGATTTCCTTAAGATGCTCTCCTGATATGAATGAAAGGCAGGGACTGAGTGAGTTTTAGAACAACAAAATTAAAAGAGAAATTATTGGAGAAACTGAATGAAACTTTGAAGGCGGTGCTTCCGATCATTGCGATCGTGCTGGTACTGTGCTTTACGATAGCGCCTCTTGAACCGGGAATCCTTCTCGCGTTTCTTCTGGGGGCGGTGCTGCTGATCACGGGGATGATGTTTTTTACCCTGGGCGCGGAGATGGCCATGACGCCCATCGGTGAAAATGTGGGGACCTGTATGACGCAGACGAGGAAACTGTGGCTTATGATCGTGCTGACGTTTATCCTTGGATTCATTGTTACGATATCCGAGCCGGACCTGCAGGTGCTGGCGGAACAGGTTCCAGCAGTGCCGAATATGGTTCTGGTACTGTCAGTAGCGTTTGGAGTGGGCGTTTTCCTGGTTGCCGCGCTTTTGCGAATGCTTTTTAGCATCAGTCTTGCACATATGCTCATCGGGCTGTACCTTATCGTATTTGTGCTGGCATTTCTGGCGCCTGGAGATTTTATCGCAGTGGCCTTTGACGCGGGCGGCGTAACCACAGGACCGATGACTGTACCGTTTATCATGGCGTTTGGTATCGGTATCTCGGCGATCCGAAGCGATGAGCGGGCTGAGGATGACAGTTTCGGTCTTGTGGCGCTGTCCTCTGTGGGACCGATTCTATCCGTTCTGGTATTAAGTCTGATTTATCGCCCGGACAGCGTGGAATATGTGCCGAGCAGAGTCCCTGAGATCAGCGATTCCGTTGAACTGTGGAAGCTGTTCGCGGAAGAGCTTCCAGAATACATGAGTGAAATGGCGGTTTCACTTATGCCGATTATTGTATTCTTTGTGATTTTCCAGATTGTATTTCGCAGGATGCAGAAGAGGATGCTGATCAAGACCGCAGTGGGTATGGTGTACACCTATGCAGGTCTGGTTCTCTTCCTTACAGGAGTAAATACCGGGTTCATGCCGGCAGGTAATTATCTGGGCCAGGTGCTGGCTGACAACCCGTACAAATGGGTGATCGTGCCGATCGGCATGCTGATCGGATACTTCATCGTCCGTGCGGAACCGGCGGTCTTCGTACTGACCCGTCAGGTTGAGGATATTACATCCGGCAGCATCAGCGCCGGAGCCATGAGCTTAAGCCTTTCCATCGGCGTGGCAGTGTCCCTGGGACTTGCCATGATCCGTGTCCTGACCGGGATCTCTATCTTCTGGTTCGTGATCCCCGGGTACGCAGTGGCGCTTGTGCTTTCATTTTTTGTGCCGAAGATATTTACGGCGATCGCGTTCGACTCCGGCGGAGTGGCTTCCGGTCCGATGACTGCTACATTTTTGCTTCCCTTTGCTATGGGAGCCTGTGTGAGTGTGGGCGGAAATATTGTTACAGATGCGTTTGGCGTGGTCGCTATGGTCGCAATGACGCCTTTGATTACAATTCAGATCCTTGGGCTTGTGTACCAGATCAATTCCAGACATCTTGAGAGAGCGGAGGCGGAGAAAGAGGCGGCGGACTTTGCTCAGCTTCCGGATGATGAGATTATAGAATTATAAGAGGTGCGATATGAGTGAAATTTATATGCTGATGACAGTCGCAAAGCGGGCGATGGGCAGGCGTCTTCAGGCGTGTTATGAAGAGAACGGGCTTTCTGCTGTGATGTGTATGCATGCAAAGGGAACCGCAACCAGTGATACGCTTGACTATTTCGGCCTGGAAGTGACAGAAAAAATCGTTACAATGACGGTGGTTTCGGACGAGACCTGGGTTAAAGTAAAAAGAGACCTGGAGGATAAGCTGCAGATTGACGTCCCGGGAACAGGGATTGCTTTTCTGGTTCCTGTTTCCAGTGTGGGCGGTAAAAAAATGTTCCAGTTTCTGATGGATGGACAGACATTTGTAAAAGAAGAGGAGAGTGCGATGAAAAACACGAAATATGAGCTGATCGTTGTGATTGCGAATCATGGCTATAGCGAGGAAGTGATGGCCGCTGCAAGAGCGCAGGGAGCAGGCGGAGGAACCGTGATCCATGCGAAGGGAACCGGGCTTGAGAAAGCGGAAAAATTCCTTGGCGTGTCTATAGCGGATGAGAAAGAGATCATCTATATCGTGGCGAAATCAGAGATGAAAAATGCCATTATGAAGTCTATCATGGAGAATGCGGGACTTGAAAGCAAGGCAAAAGCAGTAGTGTTTTCCATCCCGGTGACAGACACCGCTGGGCTGCGGCTTCAGGAAATCCAGTAATTCCGCGGATAGCGCGGTGTGAACTGTAAGAAAGTGTTCCGGGGCACACCGTTTTACAAAAAGTTCATTTGTATAACATGAACAAGTGTACTATAATGGAAGCAGTCCGGAGCACGGCAGAGGCCGGAATTCCGGAAAAACTTTTCGGATAGAAGGGATTTATTTATGTCAGATCATGATTTCATCCTGTTGGATGAAGACGATAAAGAAAAAGATACAGAGAACGCCAAAACGGATGTGACAGCGGACGCCGCGGATGCGGGCAGAAAGCAGGAAGTGGCTCCTTCTGATAAAAAAGATGACAAGGAGGACGGATACGAGAAGATCTGCTTTATGTGCCATCGTCCGGAGAGCGTGACCGGGAAGATGATTGACCTTCCGAACCATATCACGGTGTGCCCGGACTGTATGCAGAAAAGCTTTGACGCTATGACAAGCGGCGCGGTGGACTTAAACAGACTGATGAATATTCCGGGCGTCCAGTTCCTCAATATGTCAGATCTTGAGAATATGCAGCCAAAGCCGCAGAAGATCAAGAAGAAAAAAGAGAAGCCGAAAGAGTTTCATCAGATTGACATCAGGAAGATTCCAGCGCCGCATAAGATCAAGGCCCGGCTGGATGAATATGTAGTTGGCCAGGAATACGCGAAGAAAGCGATGTCTGTGGCAGTGTACAATCATTACAAGAGAGTCGCCGCCGATACAGCGGATGACATTGAGATCGAAAAGTCCAACATGCTTATGATCGGCCCGACAGGAAGCGGAAAGACCTATCTTGTCAAAACGCTTGCAAGGCTTCTGGACGTACCTCTGGCGATCACGGACGCTACATCCCTGACAGAAGCGGGATACATAGGAGACGATATCGAGAGCGTGGTATCCAAGCTTCTGGCCGCGGCGGACAACGATGTGGAGAAAGCGGAACAGGGGATCATCTTCATTGATGAGATTGATAAGATCGCGAAGAAGAGAAATTCCAACCAGAGAGATGTAAGCGGCGAGTCGGTTCAGCAGGGGATGCTGAAGCTTCTGGAAGGCAGCGAAGTGGAGGTTCCGGTGGGAGCCAACAGCAAGAATGCCATGGTGCCGCTGACCACAGTGAACACGAAGAATATTCTCTTTATCTGCGGCGGCGCGTTTCCGGATCTGGAGGATATTATAAGAGAAAGGCTCCAGAAAAAGACCTCCATGGGATTTAACGCGGAGCTGAAAGATAAATACCAGCAGGATAAGGACATTTTATCGAAGGTCACAGTGGAAGATCTGAGAAAATTTGGCATGATTCCTGAATTCCTCGGGCGTCTGCCAGTGATCCTGACGCTGAAAGGCCTGGATAAGGATATGTATGTAAAGATCTTAAAAGAGCCGAAAAACGCGATTCTGAAACAGTATCAGAAGCTGCTGGCGCTGGATGAAGTACGCCTCGACTTTGACGAGGGAGCGCTGGAAGCAATCGCTGAGAAGGCGATGGAGAAAGATACCGGGGCCAGAGCGCTCAGGGCAATCATCGAGGAATTTATGCTGGATATCATGTATGAGATTCCAAAAGACGACAATATAGGACAGGTCATTATTACCAGGGAATACATAGAAGGAACTGGCGGGCCGATCATCCAGATGCGCTCGTCATCACAGCCGAAACTTGAAAGCTATAGTGCGAATTAGGCAGTCGCAGCAGCTGCGGCAGTTGCCAAAAGGCAACAGTTCATCCGCTTAGCTCGCTGACCGCAGGAATAAAAGCCGGGATGGAATATTGTCCCGGCTTTTTGGAATATAATGATACAAGCGCTGAAGGAGCACGTATGCTGCGTCTGAACAGGCCGGCATGACTTTGGGACGCGGACGGCACGGAAAAGGAGGAAGAACATGGACTGGAAAGATAAAAGATTAAAACTGTATATGGAAGCTGGTCTGGCTCTTCTTCTTGTACTTACACTGGGGATCGCGGGACTTACCGGGCGGTTTTCGGCCGGTGCAGAGGAAACTGGATCAGACGGCTCCAATCTGTCAGCAGAGACTTCGGCAGCAGGAGAAGATACGTCTCAGGCCTCAAGCGGAGAGGATAAGGATTCGCCGCAGAATTCGGACAGCGGCGAGGAATCTGTCCGGGCCTCCTCAGATGAGGGTACGGACGGGCAGTATCTCATTATGGGAGAGAGCGATGTGACAGTCCAGGAGATGGTAGATTACTTCAACGCATCCGGGAAAGAGTACCCCGCGGAAGAACTGGGGGCAGGAGGAGCAGACTCCATTGAGACATTCTGCCAGATGTATTATGATGAGGCGGCAGCAGAGGGAGTGCGCCCGGAAGTGGCCTTTGCCCAGACGATGAAAGAGACCGGGTTTCTCCAGTACGGCGGCGACGCGAAGATCGAACAGTTTAATTTCGCGGGCAT
Organism: uncultured Mediterraneibacter sp.; assembly: GCA_944384505.1. GTDB lineage: Bacteria > Bacillota > Clostridia > Lachnospirales > Lachnospiraceae > Mediterraneibacter. Next base: position 41,309 of record CALWTQ010000018.1, on the reverse strand, counting down.
CGGAACCACCGGAGGCGGCGTGCCGGGAAATTCTTATCCGGACGTCAGAACAGGAATCCGCGCCCAGATCCAGCATCTGAAAGCCTATGCAACAACAGATGCCCTCAACCAGGAGTGCGTAGACGACAGATACGAATACGTAAAAAAAGGCGCCGCGCCCTATGTAGAATGGCTGGGGCAGCAGGAAAACCCGGAAGGTGTAGGATGGGCAACAGGTGAGAACTATGGGTATGATATCGTGGACATGATAGAAGACATAACAGCTATTTAGTTCACTAACACTTTCCGTCAAAATGTGTCCGGAAGCGGAACAGATATTTTGTAACGCGTATTCTGATGAAGGGAACAGGAGTACCATGCTTCGTTCCGGAATCTGGGAAGAATCTAAGAAGCCGAAGAGTTGTTTAACAGCAAAGCGGTACGCCGGGGAACTCGTTTCACTCAAACAACCCCGCCGTACCGCTTAACAACACCTCTCCGCCTTCTAAGATCTTCCAGCAGATTCCTTCAAAGGCGCATGTTCCTCCTGTTCCCTCCCTCAGATCATACGCTCAAAATATCCGCTCCGCTTCCTGCTCATTTCCATCCGGAAGTGTAATTGCCCTAAACAGAGCTGTAAAGCGCAGTTTGGCGCGGCTTGGAGACTTTCGGCTACGAAAGCTTTCCGGCCGCGCCTGCTTCTTGTGGCAGCTATAAAGGCACTGACTCCCGATTTGAAAAGCCCAGAAAACAGCCCCATTTCGAGAAAGATTCTGCGGGGATGGAGGATGGCGACGGGCGCCTTTGGAAGGGAATTAGTGAATCTTGAAGTTGCGGTTACGGATGTTGGGGCAGGCGGGGAGACTTGTCTGAGCGAAGCGAGTTTCTCCCCGGCTGGCCCTGCTTTTAATCCGTGGCCGGAACTTCCTAGATTCCCTTATTTCCTGGAGCGAAGCCCAGAGTCATCCTCCATCCCCGCAGAATACGTTTTTGAAATAGTCGCTGTTTTCGGCCGTTTTGAACAAGGATGTTAGTGAACTAAATAGCTGGACAGTTCCTTAAGAATTTCTAAATGTCTTGACAAATCTGCCTCTTGCGGATATAGTTATGGATAGTTAATTTCCAGTTAACAACTTTGTAAAATTTGAAGCGCAGCGGAGGAGAGGATCTCTGTGAAGTCCTGTGCTGCGGCTTCAGACAGAGATGAAAAGGTATTGAGAAAGAGGAGTACATCATTACTTCCGACAGAGAGAATCGTCCGGACGGGCCGGATCCAGCAGGAGGCCCGGGGGCTGCAAGGCGGTTTCGGTACAGGGTGGTGGAAGGTAGCTTTTGAACCGGATAACTGAAGGGCGTTTTCCGGCAGCAGGGGGGAGCGGTAGAGGACCGCTGGTTATGCCTGATGCGGAGAAAGCAGGTAAGCTGTCCCGGAGTGGTTCACGTTACAGGACCTAAGAGATAGATGTTTCTGTAAAAATGGAAACAGATATGAATAAAGGTGGTACCGCGGAATTTTCGCCCTTTGCATTTTGTAAAGGGTGTTTTTTTATGAACTGTGAAAATTCCGTGAACAACAGAGGTATCGGTGTTAAACTGCTGAAATGGGAGTGCAAGGAGAGAGGACTATGAGCAAAGAACTGGCAAAAACTTATGATCCGAAAGCGATCGAAGAGAAACTCTATGACAAATGGTGTGAAAAAAAATATTTCCATGCGGAGGTGGACCGCAGCAGAAAGCCTTTTACAACGGTGATGCCGCCTCCGAATATTACGGGAAAGCTGCACATGGGGCATGCCCTTGACAATACGCTTCAGGATATTCTGATCCGTTATAAGAGGATGGAAGGGTATAATGCGCTCTGGATTCCGGGAACGGATCACGCGGCGATCTCCACGGAAGTGAAGGTTACGAATCAGCTGAAAGAGGAAGGCATTGACAAGAAGGAGCTTGGCCGCGAAGGATTCTTAAAGAGAACCTGGCAGTGGAAGGAAGAGTACGCGGGCACGATCGAGAACCAGTTGAAGAAGCTGGGAATCTCCTGCGACTGGGACAGAGAGCGTTTTACTATGGACGAGGGATGCTCCAGGGCCGTGGAGGAAGTGTTTATCAACTTATATAAAAAAGGATATATTTACAAGGGCTCCAGAATCATCAACTGGTGTCCGAAATGTAAGACGTCTCTTTCTGACGCGGAAGTAGAGCATGAGGATCAGGAAGGACATTTCTGGCATATTAAATACCCGATCGTGGGAACAGACCGGTTTCTGGAGATCGCGACTACCCGTCCGGAGACCATGCTGGGCGATACGGCCATCGCGGTACATCCGGATGATGAGCGCTACAAGGATATTGTAGGAAAGAATGTAATTCTGCCGCTGGTAGGACGTGAAATTCCGATTGTAGCTGACAATTATGTTGACAAAGAGTTCGGAACAGGGGCAGTGAAGATCACTCCGGCGCATGACCCGAATGACTTTGAAGTAGGAAAGCGCCATAACCTGCCTGAGATTAACATCATGAACGATGACGCCACCATTAATGAGAACGGCGGCAAATACGCGGGTATGGATCGCTATGAGGCGAGAAAAGCCATTGTGGCTGATCTTGAGGAACAGGGGTACCTTGTGAAAGTAGTTCCTCATATGCATGCAGTGGGAACCCATGACCGCTGCGGCACGACAGTGGAGCCGCTGATTAAGCAGCAGTGGTTTGTGAAAATGGAAGAGCTGGCTAAGCCTGCTATCAACGCTCTGAAGACCGGGGAGCTTAAGTTTGTTCCGGATCGTTTTGACAAGATCTATCTGCACTGGCTGGAGAATATCAAAGACTGGTGTATCTCCCGTCAGATCTGGTGGGGACACCGGATTCCAGCATATTACTGCGATGAGTGCGGCGAGTTTGTGGTAGACCGGCACGTGCCTGAGAAGTGCCCGCACTGCGGCTGCACCCACTTCACACAGGATGAGGATACGCTGGATACATGGTTCTCCTCTGCACTGTGGCCCTTTTCTACCCTTGGATGGCCGGAGAAGACGGAGGATCTGGACTATTTCTATCCGACGGACGTACTTGTGACAGGATACGACATCATTTTCTTCTGGGTAATCCGTATGGTATTTTCCGGATATGAGCACACAGGGAAGTCTCCGTTCCACACCGTGCTGATTCACGGTCTGGTGAGAGATTCTTTAGGGCGGAAGATGAGCAAGTCCTTAGGAAACGGCATTGATCCGCTGGAGATCATCGATAAGTACGGCGCGGACGCCCTGAGACTTACGCTTGTGACCGGAAATGCTCCGGGAAATGACATGCGTTTCTACAATGAGAGAGTGGAGGCCAGCCGCAACTTTGCGAACAAGGTGTGGAATGCGTCCAGGTTCATCCTTATGAACATGAAGGAGAACGTGGTAGATAAGCCGGACGACGCGCTGCTTACCCCGGCGGACCGGTGGATTCTGTCAGAAGTAAACACGCTGGCAAAAGATGTGACAGAAAACATGGACAAGTTCGAGCTGGGAATCGCGGTGCAGAAGGTTTACGACTTTATCTGGGATGAGTTCTGCGACTGGTATGTAGAGCTGGCGAAGTACCGCATCTACCATGCGGAAGAAGACCCGAAGGCGTCAGAGTGCGTGCTCTGGGTATTAAAGACTGTGCTGGGGCAGGCGTTAAAGCTTCTGCATCCGTTTATGCCATTCATCACGGAGGAGATCTACAGCGCCCTTGTGCCGGAGGAGGAGTCTCTGATGATGTCCCGCTGGCCTGAGTACAAAGAGGAGTGGAACTTCCCGGCCGATGAGAATGTAATGGAACACGTAAAGGCGGTTACAAAGGGAATCCGCAATATACGCTCTGAGATGGACGTGCCGAACAGCCGTAAGACAAAGGTTTACATTGTATGTGAAAATGAGTCCTTAAGCGCCGGAATTGATGCGGTGAAGCTGTCCGCGCAGCCACTGATGCTGTCAAATGAGATCATAATCCAAAAGACAAAGGACGGCATCGCTGATAATGCGGTATCTGTAGTTGTGCCGGATGCGGTTGTGTACCTGCCGCTGGAAGATCTGGTGGACTTTGAGCAGGAGAAAAAGAGACTGAAATCCGAAGAAGACAGACTGAATAAAGAGATAAAGAGAGCCCAGGGAATGCTTTCAAACGAGAAGTTCGTGAGCAAGGCGCCTGAGGCGAAAGTCCAGGAGGAGCGGGCAAAACTGGAGAAATATACTCAGATGCTCGCCCAGGTGAAAGAGCGTATGGCTGGACTTGAAAAATAAGTTTATACGGCCGGTATGATAAGTCCGCCGGGATCCCCCCGCGGGCTGAGGCCGGTCTTGGAAAGGGCAGGCCGGGGCCGCTGCCTGTTGGAAGAAAGGGAAGAGGTCATACATGAAACGAATTCAGATTAAAAAGCCGGATATCAAAGGTTTTTTTACCAAAATCAGACATCTGAAAAAAGAAGATATCAAAAGGCATTTTAAGGAGAAGAGGGAGCGGAGAAAGAGAATTTTAGAGGAGCGCCGCAACAGCAGGTTTGCCAGGAAGATGCAGCCGGTCTACAAATGGATGAACCGTTTCTCAGTGCCGCTTCAGTTCCTTCTGGCCTGTGTGATCAACTTTCTCATTGAAGTGGTGTCACGGCTTTCTGTTTTCGAGGCCTGGGATTATATGGTGGGAACGCCGCTTGTATTTCTGTACAATGCGTTTATGATATTCGTCACATTTTCTATTGTATACCTTGTGCGCAGGAGGATGTTCGCCAGGATTCTGCTCAGCGTATTCTGGCTGTTTTTAGGCATATGCAACGGATATCTCCTGACGAAGCGTGTAACGCCCTTTAACGCGCAGGATCTAAAGGTGCTCTCAGACGCCCTGGAATTGACCGGCAACTACTTCAATACATTTGAGCTGGTGATGATCATCATCGGCGTTGTGGCAGTGGGATTCTGGATCGTCTCCATGTGGAGGCGGGGCGGCCAGTTTACCGGGAAGATGCACCGGGTGATTGCTCTTTGCGGTGTGATCATATCCTTTGGCGCCTGTGCGGTGCTTACTGACGTGGCGATTGACAAGAGAGTGATTTCGAATTACTTTGGAAATATTGCTTTCGCATACGAGGATTACGGTTTCCCGTACTGCTTTTCCGCCAGCCTGTTTAACACCGGCATCAACGAGCCGGCCGGATACAGCGAAGAAGCTATGGCTGAGATCAGCAATAACGGAGAGATTACAAAGAATGAAACCGGCCGGTCTCAAGATGATCTGCCGAATATTATGTTTGTACAGCTGGAATCCTTCTTTGATCCGACAGAGGTTGAGTGGCTTCGCTTTTCAGAAGATCCGATTCCGAACCTGAGAAAGCTGTTCAGTGAATATTCTACAGGATATTTTAAAGCTCCTTCTGTGGGAGCGGGAACCGCGAACACTGAGTTCGAAGTACTGACCGGGATGAGCATGCGTTTCTTTGGACCGGGGGAATATCCTTACAAGACTTACGCTAAGACAAATACACTGGAGAGCGCTGCGTCTGCCCTCAAAGCGCTCGGATATGGGGCCGAAGCGCTTCATAATAATGGAGGAAACTTTTACAGCCGGGCGCAGGTGTTCAATAACATGGGCTTTGATCATTACACGAGCAAGGAATTTATGAATATCCTTCAGACGACTCCCAAGGGATGGGCAACGGACGATATCCTCGTGCCGAATATTATGGAGGCTATGGATACTACTGAAGGACAGGACTTTGTATTTACAATCACGGTGGAAGGCCATGGAGAGTATCCTACAGAGAAAGTGCTGGAAGATCCGGAGATTGTGGTCAGCGGCGTGGAGGACGAAGGAGAGCGCAATGCCTGGGAGTATTACGTAAACCTGATCCACGAGACAGACAAGTTCGTGAAACAGCTTATTGACGCAGTGGAGGCGAGAAATGAACCGACGGTTCTGGTATTCTACGGGGATCATCTGCCTACTATGAATCTGGAGGCAAAGGATTTAAAGAGCAAATACCTGTATAATACTAATTATGTGATCTGGGATAACATCGGCCTTGAAAAGCAGGATGAGAATATCGCGGCTTATCAGATCATGGCGGAGGTGTTTGACCGTCTGGATATTCATTCCGGAACTGTATTTAACTATCACCAGGAGCGCCATTCAACGAAGAACTATCTGGCGGATCTGGAGCTGCTGCAGTACGATATCATGTATGGAAAGCAGTATGTGTACAAAGAGAGCGGCGAGCCGGTTACAGAAGGGCATATGGTCATGGGAGTGAAAGACGCCCTGATTACGGAGCTTGTCACACAGACAGACGGCACGTACAGTATCTACGGCGAAAACTTTACGAAACAGAGCAAGGTTTATATTAACGGGGAGAAACAGACGACGACATTTCTGAATAATACGAGGCTGGATTTAAAGGATTCCGTTCTGAACGACGGGGATACAATCATGGTGGCTCAGGTCGGCTCCAGCAATACTATATTCAGGGAGTCAAAGACGTATGAATACAGGGACGGACAGCTGAGTGAGATCCCGGCGGATCCGGATGCGCCGGAGAACGGAAGACAGGCGTTTGTCTCAGAGGAAGAAACAGAAGAATGACATATCAGCAGACAGCAGACTATATATTAGGAATTCCGAAATTTACAAGGAAAAATGACGTCGCGCAGACAAAGATTTTTCTGGAATATCTTGGCCGGCCTCAGGACAGGCTGAAAGTGATCCATGTGGCCGGCACAAATGGAAAGGGATCTGTGTGCGCGTATCTTGACGGAATGCTCCGTTCGGAAGGAAAACGAACGGGGCTTTTCACGTCTCCGCATCTGGTGCGGTTAAATGAGCGCATTGTGCTGGACGGTGAACAGATCAGTGACGATGGGTTCTGCGCGGCCTTTGAGAAAACCATGGAGGCGGTGCGGCGTATGGAAGGAGAAGGCCTGCCCCATCCGAGCTTTTTTGAGTTTCTGTTTGGCATGGCTATGTATGCTTTCGCGCAGGCAGAGATGGAGTATGCGGTTCTGGAGACGGGGCTGGGGGGAAGGCTTGACGCTACCAGTGCGGTGGAGCGGCCTCTTATCTGCGTGATTACATCCATCGGATATGATCATATGCAGTACCTTGGGGATACCCTGGAAGAGATAGCGGGGGAAAAGGCCGGGATTATACGGCCCGGCGTGCCGGTATTTTTCAGCAGCGCTTCCGATGAAAGCGACAGCGTTATTCTGCGGACTGCGCGGGAAAAGAAGAGTTTCTGTAAAAAAATCGGGAAAGATGCGTTCGAAATTCTCGGAATCCAGAATAAACATATTGCATTTTCCTGTTCCAGTGCTTATTATGGAACTACCACGTGGAAACTAAACAATACAGGCATCTATCAGCCGCAGAATGCCCTGCTTGCCATGGAAGTGATGCGGTATCTCTTTGGAGAAGAGGGTCATCCGGACAGGTGGCGGGAGGCTCTGGCTGAATTGAAGTGGGAGGGCAGAATGGAAGAGCTTCTGCCGGATATCTACATAGACGGAGCGCACAATATCAGCGCCATAGAGGCGTTCGTGGAGAGTGTTCCGCAGGGTGGGGCCGGGAATGTCGTTCTGTTTTCTGCAGTGCAGGATAAAGATTATGAAAAGATGGCCGCGTATCTCGGGCGGAATATGGATGCGGAGCTGTATATAGTGACGCATATCGATGACGCACGGGGAGAAGACGCGGAGATTCTTGGAGAAATATTCAGGAAATATACAAAAGCGCCTGTTGAGGTAAAGCATACGGTTTGGGAGGCGTTCACCTTCGTCCGGGAACATCAGGAAGGGAGGCGGATCTACTGCCTTGGGTCGCTTTACCTGGCGGGGAAGATAAAAGAACTGATTCAGGAGGGGATATAAATGCTGAATTACGAAGAGGAACTTAAGAAGTTTAAGCCCAGTCTTGAAGTGGAAGAGATTGAGGAAGCGGTTTATCAGGAAGATCTTTCAGACGTAACAGATCTTCTGAAGCAGGTTATGGGGCAGAAAAAGTAAGATACAAAGAGGGCGGAAGTTCAGGAAGATAGTGGGGATATAGATGGATTACATGAAGAAAGTCGTATACCATTCAAACTACTGGTATAACGATGGACTTAAGAAGGCGCAGATCCGGGATATGTCAGGGGCGATCCTGTCTCTCAAGCGGAGCCTGCAGTTTAATCGTGAGAATATTGCGGCAAGAAACCTTCTGGGGCTTGTCTATTACGGGGTCGGAGAGGTTCCGGAAGCGCTTGTACAGTGGATTATCAGCAAAAATTTAAGATCCAGGGATAATATAGCGGACTATTATATTAAAAATGTCCAGTCATCGGCAAAGGAGCTTGAGACGATCAATCTGGCTATAAGGAAATATAATCAGTGTCTGGGGTACTGCCGGCAGAATGGGGAGGATCTGGCGGCGATCCAGCTAAAGCAGGTGATATCCGCCCACCCGTCCTTTTTGAAGGCGTATCAGCTCCTTGGGCTGATTTATCTGCATACGGAACAGTATTCCAGAGCACGCCAGGTTCTGCGTTCAGCGCGCAGGCTGGACACGACAAATGACACGACCATGCGCCTTCTGCACGAGCTGACGCAGAAAAGGGGCAAGAGCCGCAGAAAGAGCCAGAGGCAGAACCAGAGACAGAAGTCCGACGCGGTGGAATACAGTCTTGGGAATGAGACGATCATCCAGCCGAAGCATTCACGTTTAAAAGAAGTGGCGGGGCATCTGGCGGTAGCGAACCTGTTTGTGGGCGCGGCGATCGGCGCGGCGCTGATCTGGTTCCTTGTCGCCCCGGCTGTAAACCAGTCCCGGTCTGACCAGATGAACGCACAGATGCGGGCGTACAGCGATCAGATCAAATCGTTGGAAGCGCAGGTAAGCGCCCAGACAAGGACGCTGGATAATTACCGGGCGTCAGGGGAGCAGGTAGAGGCGGACGCGCAGCAGGCTCAGACCGCTCAGGACAGCTATGAGAGGCTGATGCAGGCGTCTGATCGGTATGACGGAGGAACCACGGAATATGCGGCGATTGCAGACCTTCTGCTGGGCGTGACGCGAGATTCCCTCGGGGAGAGCGGACAGGCTCTCTATGATGAACTTACGGGGAATGTGTATCCCGCGGCATGCGACAGCAATTTCGCGGTCGGATCACAGGCTTTGGAGGCGGCGAACTATCAGTCGGCAGTGGACGCTCTTTCGAAAGTAGTCCGCATGAATTCCGGCTATAATGACGGGCAGGCGCTCCTGTATCTGGCACAGGCGTACAGAGGGAACGGCGACAATGACAACGCCAAAACTTATTTCCAGCAGGTTGTGGATAACTATGCAGGCTCAGATTACGCTCAGGCCGCTCAGACAGCGCTGGATGAGATTGCCCAGGCGGAGGCTGAGGCGGCTTCCGCAGAAGGAGAAAACACAGAGGGATAAAGCCTGGAAGGATAAAATACAAAGAGAATGCAGAAGCGTATGCTTCTCGCATAACATGCAAAAGAAGAGGATATGCGGCAGCATATCCTTTTGCTTTTTCGCAGCAGCTCAGTTCTGCGGATCGCGGGGACTGAACTGCCGCACTTTCAGCTGGAGGAGGAGTTATAATGAAATATCAGGTGCAGGAGAACTGTCTGACCGTTTATCTGCCCCGCGAAGTGGACCACCACAACGCGGAGGAAATCAGGAGGGAAGCAGATGCGGTGATCGATAGGAACCACATCAAATATGTGATTTTTGATTTTGAGAGGACAGATTTTATGGACAGTTCCGGAATAGGGGTTATCATGGGGAGATATAAGACGGTCAGCCTGATCGGAGGGGAAGTCTGGGCAGTCCACGCCAGTGAGCGGATTAAGAAAATACTGATCCTGTCCGGCGTGACAAAAATAATGCAGATCTATGAGGAGGACGCGGTATGAAACATACAAATGAAATGGAGATCCGGTTCGACAGCCGGTCGGCGAATGAGGGATTTGCGAGAGTTGCGGTGGCCTCCTTTCTGACACAGCTAAATCCTACGGTGGAAGAAGTGGCAGATGTGAAAACTGCCGTATCTGAGGCTGTGACGAACGCGATTATTCACGGGTATGAGAATGAAGTTCACAAAGTGTATATCCGGTGCCGTATCGAGGAAAATATATTCACCGTGGAAATACGCGACAAAGGAAAAGGGATTGAGAACGTAGAGGAGGCTATGCAGCCTATGTATACCACCAGACCGGATCAGGACCGGTCCGGCATGGGATTTTCCTTTATGGAGGCATTCATGGATAGTCTGGAAGTAGAATCAGAGCCGGGGAAAGGGACGCGGGTGAAAATGAAAAAGACCATCGGAAAAGGAAGGGAGATATGGACCACACAATCGCTTTGATCGAAAGAGCGCACGATGGGGATAAAGCCGCGAGAGAGCAGCTCGTGGAAGAAAACACGGGACTTGTCTGGTGCGTCGTAAAGCGGTTTCACAGCAGGGGGGCGGAGACGGAAGATCTCTTCCAGATCGGGAGCATCGGGCTTCTGAAAGCAATCGATAAGTTTGATGTGTCCTTTGGTGTGAGGTTTTCCACTTACGCAGTGCCCATGATCTCCGGAGAAATCAAGAGGTTCTTAAGAGATGACGGCATGATCAAAGTCAGCCGCTCCTTAAAAGAGCTGGCATATAAAAGTCTGCAGGCAGGGGAAAAACTGAGCGCGCAGCTCGGGAGGGAACCTACCATTGAGGAGCTCTCGGAGGAGCTGGGAGTGGATAAGGAAGAGCTGGTGCAGGCCATTGAGGCAGGAAGCGAGGTGGACTCTCTGTACCGTCCTGTCCGCCAGAAAGAAGACAGCGAGGTCCCTCTTCTGGATAAGATTGAAGAAAAAGAGAAGAGAGAGGACAGGATCCTCGACCGGCTGGTGCTCAAACAGCTCTTAGAGACACTGAATGCAGAGGAGCGGAAACTGATCTATCTGAGGTATTTCGCGGATAAAACACAGACGGATGTGGGGAAGCTGCTGGGGATTTCCCAAGTGCAGGTGTCCAGAATGGAGAAAAGGATACTGGAAAATCTGAGAAAGAGAAGCGAAGGCTGAACTGCCGGAGCAGCCCGGTGCAGGCGGGGAATCCTGCGGGGCAGGATCCTTTCCTGTACCGTGGGGCAGCGGCTTCTGATCTTCTAGCAGAAAAATTCTTCCGCGGCCCGGATCAGATATTCGGTATCTTTTACGCCGGAAGTCTCATACGGAGAATGCATGGCAAGCTGGGCCAGGCCGATATCAACGGTATTGAGCGCCACCTGGGTATTTGAGATATTGCCCAGGGTAGATCCGCCTGCCATATCGGAGCGGTTAGTGAATACCTGAACAGGAACGCCGGCCTTTTGGCAGATCTTCCGGAACATGGCCGCAGATACGCCGTCAGTACAGTATTTCTGGGCCGCGTTGAATTTGATTACGATTCCTCCGTTTACATACGGACGGTTTACTGGATCTGCCTTGTCGCCGTGATTCGGGTGAACCGCGTGTGCGTTGTCGGCAGAGACCATAAAGCTGTTCGCAAGATGAACCAGATAATCTTCATGTGTATAGCCAAGACTGTCATGAATCCGGGTCAGAGTATCGCAGAGGAATGTAGAGGCAGCGCCCTGTTTCGTGCCGCTTCCGACCTCTTCGTTATCGAATACGCAGTGAACAGCCATGTATTTTTCTTTCCGCCCGACGAGAAAGCCTTTCAGGGATGAAAAGGCGCACTGCAGATCGTCCAGGCGTCCGCAGGAGATGAATTCATCATTTCCCCAGACGCTGGCTTCCTGGCGGTTATAGAGGAAGAGGTCGTGTCCGAGGATGTCTTCCTCCTTTACTCCGGCGGCTTCGGCTGCCGTTTTCATGAAAGTGTCTTTTAAGGCTGTGCTTCCATAGAGGGGCAGCATGTCTTTCTGCGCGTTGTACTTGTAGCCGTCGTTCATCTCCCGGTTCATATGGATGGCAAGGTTGGGGATGATCACCAGGTCCCGGTCGATATTTACAAGGACAGACTTCAGGCCGTCCGGTAATTCTTCGCCGCTGTCAGCGCCGTCCGGCACGCAGGAATCACAGTTTACGATCAGTCTGCCGGATACAGAGAGCGGACGGTCGAACCAGGGGGCGCATATCATCCCGCCGTAGCGCTCTACATTCAGCTTAATATAATGTCCTTCGGCTTCCATCTCCGGATTCTCTTTGATCTTGAAAGTTGGAGAGTCGCTGTGGCTGGCCATGATGCGCATTCCATTCATCTCATGGAAGGGGATGGAGAAAGCGATTAGTGAGGAGCCGTTTCTTGTGACATAATATTTGCCGCCCCGCTCGAGGGTCCACTTCCGGTTCTCATGCAGCCTGCGAAAGCCGCGGGAAGTGAGCTCGTCTTCCATTGTCCGGACTGCATGGAAGCAGTCCGGGCTCTTTTTGATAAAGTTGATCAGTTGCTGTGCAGTGTGATTCATCTTAATTTCCTTTCCTCTTTGCGATGATTGGCATAATGAAGCCAAGTCCGATCAGTACAAACGGTGTGATGATGTTCAGTGCAAGCTGGAACGGATCATCCGACCAGATACCGAGGATGCACGCGAATGCTGTAACGAAGAAGCACCATCCTCCGAGAATCATTCCAAGGATGCGGTTCTTAACAAAATGGTACTCTGCGGAGAACTTTTCTCCGGCTTTTTTCAGCGCGATGTATGCGGCAAATACCCAGAGGTAACGGAGCGGCATACATACAGAATTTACTTTCACCAGCCATTTTACAAGTATGTCCACGTTCTCAATGCCAAGTACAGGAACGATGATCAGGATGGATACAATCAGGGTCACAAGCTTGTGGCCGTTTGTGTAAGTGCCATATTTGTTCTGCTTGAACAGTGATTTCGGAATGTATTTCTCATCCGCGCTGTCAAGGAGCATACGCAGCGGAGCGTCAATGGAAAGAACCATAACAGAGAACTGTCCGATCAGATTGACGACCGCGTAGATCATTACGAAAAGGTCGCCTACATGGTAATATTCGCCCAGTGTCTGGAATGCGTAGTAAGCTCCGTTTGTCATAAGATCGTGAGGGATGTTGTTGGAGTCAAACATCATTCCAAGAGCGATCGTTCCGAGCACTGCGCAAATGGCAACCATCGCGGCCAGGGCAATCATTCCTTTTGCAAAATCCCTGGAGGGGTCTTTCATCTTATTTACATAGGGAGATATCTTTTCACAACCCCCGACCGCGAATACGAGGATCGAGAGATTGAGGAAAAACTTCCCGTCAAAGGAAGGCAGGAAGGTATCAACCGACCAGTCTATGTCCAGAACATTTGCTCCGGTGATTGCCGGCGCTGTGATCATCATAAGGATGAAGAGCAGGGACATGACAAACATGGTAGACCCCGCAATCGCTGTCAGCTTTTTCAGGACGCCCAGCCCCCTGGAAGCAATCCAGACAGAAAAAAGGAAGAGGACCAGGCAGATCACTGCCATAAGCCGTACGTTCATCTGGCTGGCCCGCGCGTCGCGGAAGATGGCCCAGCTCGCGGCGATTACAGAAGAGTTCGGCTTCTGGGAGATATAGGGCATATGCACGACCCAGTAAGTCCAGCCGGCCATATACGCCATGCCTGGTCCGATCGTTCTGTGGATCCATGAACTGACGCCGCCGCCTTCTGATTTGAAGGCGCTTCCGAGCTCACCTACCATAAGCGCGTAAGGAATAAAATAAAGTGCAAACAGGATGATCCATGATACGATTGCTTTCAGACCGCCATATTCGGAAAAACCGTTGATGACATTGCCAAATCCCCACACAGTGGAGAAAGCCATGAAGGCAAGGTTGTACCAGAGGATCTTCTTCTCATTCTGATTCTGATTTGTCATACAGAATTCTCCTCTCATAAATGTTCTTCTCCCTGACCTGGCGCAGGCTTGTCCGGCGGCCGAAGACAGAGTGTATGTCTATATTAGTAGGTGTCTGCGGCGCTGTCAAGTCAACGCGCCGCAGTGGTACTGTGGCGACGCAGGAACGGCCGGGTATGAGATGAGAACACGGGGCGGAGCTTAAGCTCCCCGCCTGACTTCAGAAGGAGTGCGTCCGTAGATTTTCTTAAAAGTCCGGTTGAAAAGCTTCTGGTTCGTAAAGCCGTTTTTCTCCGCGATTTCCAGGATGGAAAGATCCGTGTGCAGAAGGTCATAGTATATATGAGACGCGCGGATCTCATTTAAATACTGAAGGAAAGAGATCCCCAGATTCTTTTTAAAGAACCGGCAGAAGTATTCCCTGGTGAGCCCCAGGCCGGCAGCGGCGTCTGACAGGGAGATGGGTTCCCGGAAATGTTCCTCCACGTAATGGATTATCGCGTGGATCCTGTCTGCGGAGAGCTTATCATAGGAATATTCGGATGAGGCGGGAACGGAGAAATCTTCAATCAGCCGCGCCATGACCTGCAGTACAAGCCCTTCCGCTTCCAGAGGAAATGAGGGGGACTCCCGGATGTACAGCAGAGTCATCCGGTCCAGCAGCCCGCAGATCTCCTGATACCGGGGGAGGTCCCTGTCCGGGATCAGATCCGGGAGACACCGGATGGTCAGGGACTTAATCTGAGGCATATAGTCAACCAGCTTACCCCTGCAGACATGAACGCAGAGAAACATATAGCCGGATTCTTCGCTGTGGGTACTGTGGATCTGCCCCGATTCTACAACGAGCAGCTGCCTTTCTGCCAGGTTATGGCGGACGCCGTCAATCACAATATCAGCCTTCCCGCTCAGCGGATAGAGAAGCTCCAGCTCATCGTGCCAGTGGAGCGGGTGATGTCCCCCGGAATTCGTGCGCCAGGCGTAAGAAATGCCGAGAGGACTGGATTTGTGGAAGGTTTCATACAATGCGTCTGCCATAAGATCATGTCTCCTTTTTCTGAATCATTCCAATCTGGATTGTGAATTTTGTGACGATATCTGTACTGCTATGATCATATCTTTAAACGTCAAAAATGTCAATATCGACTTAGATCAGGCTAATATCATTCTTGGATATACAGAAGAAACAGGATATAATGCAGTTGTAACAAAGAAAAAGAGATTACACAAAGGATTGGTGATAGATATGAAAAAAATCAGAGAAAGACTTACAAAATATTTTAATGCTAACATGTCGATAGCTGTGCCGGGACTGCACGAGATGAACGGAAGAACTCCGTCATACAGAGAATACCGCAACTGGGTCAGCACAAGAAAATATACGATTCTGTAAAAAATAAAGAATGAATATTTCAGTCCGAAATCCGAATACTAAGTACGGAAACAGCAATCCAAAGCGCTTTTCCCTGCGCCAGCACTGCGGCTGTCAGTCAGCAGCGGGCGGCGCGGGAAAGGAAAGGCGCATTAGAAGTGGAAAGGATGGAGGAACAGTATGGATGACGGAAGAAGGAAAATACGTCTCTGCATTCTGGCTGTACTGCTTGCCGCTGTAGTGATCGGCCTGCTTTATTATCTGAGCGCTCCGAAGACGCCGGGAGAAGAGGGATTTCTGATACGGGATAATAGAGACGGACAGTGTGTTTCAGTACAATATGAAGGAGCAGGGTACGAAAGAGAAGGATACGAAAGAGCGGAACAGGAGGCAGAATATGGCCTCTGAGAAGAAAACGCTTTATATCAAAGGAGACCGGGATGTTGAGGTGACTAAGCCGGATGTTATGCTCGGGGATATTTTGTCAATGGAGTGCTCTGATCCGTCGGTCCTGCCGGGGATAAAGACTCTGAAAATCGTGAAATTCGGCAAACAGGGGCAGCAGCGGTGCGTGGTGTCCGTCCTGAAGGTCATCGAGTGTATCCATGGGAAGTATCCCATGATTGAAGTTCAGAACCTTGGGGAAACTGATATTATTGTAACGTATGAGGAGCAGAAGACTCCGCCCGAAGCATGGCACATCATAAAGACCGCTTTTGTGGCAGCGGCCGCTTTCTGTGGCGCTGCATTTTCCATCATGGCATTTAATAACGATGTAGACGTGACGAAGCTGTTTGGCCAGATTTATGAGCTGGCTATGGGGAAGGAAAGCAGCGGGTATACAGTGCTGGAAATCTCGTATTCCCTGGGACTCTCAATCGGCATTCTGATCTTTTTTAACCATTTTGGGAAAAAGCGATTTACTGTGGATCCGACGCCCATGGAGATCCAGATGCGCCTGTATGAGAATGATATTCAGACAACCCTGGTTGAAAATGCGGAAAGGGAGGGGATGGAATTTGATGTGGGCGGAAACGGGAAAACAGATCCTTCTGGCCGTCATCGGACTTAGCGCGGGGGCCGCGGTGGCCGGGGGCCTTTTTTCATTTATTGTAGAGCTGGGCGTGATAGCTGACTTCGCGGACCGCACACACACCGGAGACCGGCTCCTCTTATATGAGAGCAGTGTGGCTGTGGGAGGGATTTTAGGCAATCTCTTTTATATTTACGGAGGGACGGCGCTCTTAAACCTGCCGGAACTGGCAGACGTTTTGTACGGAGGAGCTGGAATCGTCCTGCTGGGCTTATTCGGCCTTCTGGCCGGCGTGTTTGTGGGGTGCTGGGCCATGGCTCTGGCAGAGATCCTGAATGTGTTCCCGGTATTTATGAGGCGGGCCAGGATCGTAAGGTATATATCCGTGTTTGTGGTCAGCCTGGCTGCCGGGAAAAGCCTGGGGGCGCTTTTGTTTTTCTGGCAGAGGTGGTAAAAGCCAGAGGCGGTATTTGTAAAAGCACATTCGTAAAAATCAGGGATGCCGGGCATCCCTGATTTTTTTCTGTGACAGTGTGAGTATATAAGAGGCAGAGTGTTCTCTATGAGTATATCAGCCCCAAGGACCGGGGGACGATTGATTGCCTCCGGTGTAATTTCTCATTCCATTCCGTTAAAGCATAGTTTTAAAAAGCTGAGAGAGTCTGTGATGTATTTATCAAGCTGGCTCTGAGACGTATTGGAAACCATAGGGCGCCAGACCCGCATATCCCGCCCTACGGCTCCGCCGGTGAGCAGAAATGGTTCCATTACAACGGCTTTATTATAGTGGATATCTCTCAGAGCTTTTCCGACTTCCGGCCAGTTGATTGTGTTGTTCATACCGGGCAGCTTCCGGTTGCATTCGCCTGCGTGGAAATGCCCGAGAGCGTTTCCCGCATTGCGGATGGCCTCAAACATATCATCCTCTTCAATATTCATATGATAAGTATCGAGTAGAATGTTGACGTGTTTACTGCCTATTAAATTTATATATTCCAGAGCTTCTTTGCAATTTGTGAGGATAAAGGATTCGTTCCTGTTCAGCACTTCGATGGAGCAGTATATATTCAAATCTTCAGCTGTCTTTCCTATTTCTTTTATGCAGTGAATACTCCGTTCCCAGGCGCCTTTTTTATCAAGGTCAGATATAAAGAAATTTGTAGGCCAGTAAGAACAGAGCGCGCCAATTAAAGTGTCAGATCCCAGTTCTTTCATATTGTGCAGTATTTTCAGAAAATAGTTAATCCCCTGCTTACGAATGCCGGAATCAGTGGACGCGAGATCATATTCCGGAGAAGGTCCGCTGTTTACAGAAAAGCAGATTCCCCTTTTTTCTCCTTCGTTTTTCAGCTTTAGAATATCACTTTTCTCCATGTGGTATAGGTGATCTGCTCCGATTTCGAGTAAATCGAATCCAATATCAGCTGCACGGTTTACAGTCTGGATATAGTCACATTTCCATTCGTTTCCCCAATAAGCATAATGTGTTCCAAATTTCATGATAGTTCTCCCTTCAATGAACGCGGTGCAGGGAGTTCATTCTAAATATTTTTAATAAATTCATTGATATAGAAAAGAGCTCCCCCTACGGCGGCAGTTTCGAATTTCATCTGGCTTATTTTAATATAATCCGAGCTTGTGCCGAATAAGTTGCGGTTTTTTACCATTGCTCTGATTTCTTCAATATATGGATCAATATAGCGCCCAATCTCTCCGCCGATTACAACATCACAATCAAAAAACATCCGGATATTATTTATCGCAATTGACAGGTAATAAACGTATTCGTCCCAAATTTTTGAAAATTGTGGATCGCCGGAATGCAGACGATCGAAAAAGGTTTCAATATTAACTCCTGATGATTCTGACAGAACACGTGCGGAACAGTATGCGTCTACACAGCCTTTCTTTCCACAGTAACATTTTCTCCCTTCGGGAACCAATGTCAAATGTCCAAATTCGCAGCTCCTCTGATTATTTCCGTAATAGATTTCATCATTGATCATAATGCTGCCGCCGATGCTGTAGCTTAAAGACAGATAAGCCATATTTTTAACATGCTTCAATTTCCAGTATTCAGAATACCCGCCGGCATTTGCGTCATTAAACAAAAGGCAGGGATATTTAATATAGGGCTGTATATTCTCATAGAAGGCGGGGGATATCTCCAGGGCCAGTGTCCCGACAATCCCCTTGTTATCCGGTGTGATAACAGCGGGAATTACAATCCCCACCCCCAATATCTGCTGATGAACGATATTGTTCCGCTGTATAATGGTTTCAAGTAAGCGTTCTGCCAGAAGATAGTATTCCCGGCAGTCTTTAAAATTCTCTTTCTCTCTGACAAAATCAATTACGTTTCCGCTAAGGTCAACGAGGACGATACTGATGAAGTCATGTGTAATGTCGATTCCGATGCCAAGTTTGATGCGGGGATTGCAGCTATACACCCGCGGCTTGCGTCCGCCTGTAGACTTTGAAGAGTCATTTTCTGTGATTAACTGCTTTTCCATTAGCTCTTCCAGGTCTTTGGTTATGGTCGGCAGGCTGATTTTTAATTCGCTGACAATTTCCTGTTTACTTAAAGGGCCTTTTTCATAGATAAGCCGGTATATTGCATTTCGATTCCTTTTTCTTACATCAATATTTGTTCGTTTTTTCATATTCCACCTGTGGCTTCTCGTTTATATGTTTTCATCTGTCATCTCTGCTTCCAGAGATGCAGAAAGTATTGTCCGCTGTGGGCACAACTTTTCTGAAAATACTATATCACTAAAAGACCTCAAAGTCAGCAAAATCAGAGCATTTTTGGTAAAGATACCCAGTTCTGTTCTGAGTTGTTTATGGTTCCAATTCTGATAAAATCCGCGCGCAAAGAGCGTCAGCGGTCAGCCCGTATTCTTCTAAAAGAGCTGGCGCATTGCCGGAGTGGCCAAAGGTATCATTTGTGCCGGCACAAACTACTTTCGCCGGGCTGTTCTGACTTAATACTTCGCAGACGGCGCTGCCCAGTCCGCCCAGTATATTATGTTCTTCTGCAGTGACAATCAAAGGTGTTTCCTGTGCCGCCCGCAGGACCGCCTGAGTATCTAAGGGCTTTATTGTATGCATATCAAGAACCTGTACGTGAAGCCCATGCTGTTTCAGCCGGTCTGCGGCTTTTACAGCTTCAGGAACCATAAGTCCGGTAGCGATAATTGTGGCGTCACTGCCGCTGCGGAGACGTACGGATTTACCGATTTCAAAGGAATAACCGGGGATATCAGTTACGGTTTCCACGGAAAGGCGCCCCAGCCTTAAATAAACCGGACCTTTATGATCTGCGATAGCCCTGACGGCATGCTTTGTTTCATTGCCATCGGCTGGGCTTATAACGCACATGTTTGGAATAACCCTCATTAATGCCAGATCCTCCAGGCACTGATGCGTAGCGCCGTCCTCTCCAACGGACAGGCCTGCGTGTGTCCCGACAAGCTTTACATTCAGATTTGGATAAGCGATAGAGTTTCGGATCTGTTCGTAGGCCCGGCCGGCAAGGAACATGGCAAATGTATGGACAAACGGGAGGAAACCGGCCGAGGCAAGCCCGGCAGCAGTTCCTGTCATATTAGCTTCTGCAATCCCCATGTTATGAAAACGCTGAGGATACTTCTTTGCGAAAATGCAGGACATTGTACAAGATGATACATCTGCGTCCAAAACGATTATTTTCGGATCTGAGCCGATATCGGCCAGAGCTTCTCCATATGCATGGCGCGTTGCGGTTTTTTCTGACATAATTATTCCTCCAATTTGTGATATGCTTCTTCAAGTTCCTGAAATGCGAGTTTAAATTCTGCTTCATTTGGGGTTTTTCCGTGCCATTCTGATTTCCCTTCCATAAAAGATACCCCTTTCCCTTTGATTGTATTAGCAATTATCATTGAAGGCTTGTCTTTTACCGATTCCGCGAGATCAAGCGCATTAGAAATAGCTTCTACATCATGGCCGTCAATTGATTGTACATGGAAGCCAAACGATTCAAATTTTCCTGCAAGATCTCCGGTGTCCAGTATTTCTTTTATGGAACCGTCAAGCTGTACCTTGTTGCTATCCAGTATTGCGGTAAGGTTATCCAGACGCTGGGCGGCTGCAAACATACAAGCTTCCCAAATCTGCCCTTCTTGTATCTCACCATCTCCAAGTATGGCATAAGTATGATATCCGAGCTTGGAGTGCTTTTCGGCCAGAGCAAGCCCAACGGCGCAGGACAGCCCCTGCCCAAGGGAACCTGTGGAAATATCTACGCCGGGAACATGAATTTCTGCATGACCGGACATATGGCCGTTAATATTTCGGAACGAATCTAAGTCTGATAACGGGAAAAATCCTCTGCAGGCCAGAGCCGGATAAAGCGCTACGGTTGCATGCCCCTTAGATAAAACAAGGCGGTCACGATCCGGGGCGTGCGGATGCTTCGGATCTACGTTCATTTTATCAAAATAAAGCACGGATAAAATCTCCGACAGTGAAAAGGCGCCTCCGATATGTCCGGACTGTGCGGTCTGAACCATTTTTAATCCTGTAATTCTCAATTGCACTGCCTTTTTTTCAAGTTCTTTTTTCTTTTTCTTATTCATTTGAAATGTTATCCCCTTTGTGCAAAATGAATTGTTATATTTAATTGTTTCGTTAACATCGATGTTTGACTTTATTATAAACGTCAGTCAAACAAAATGTCAATGACTTTTATAAAATATATTTAAAAAAGTAATTGACATAATGCTGGAGCGGTGATAATATACAGTCATAAGCAAAACATGCATGTTCGGCAAACTACACAGGTACAAAGGAGGTATATGATGAAAAAGATGAACTGGAAGATTGCCCAGGTGTGTCTGGTGGTATATGATCTGGACGCGGTTTTAAAACAATACTGGGAAAAGCTGGGAATCGGGCCCTGGAATATACGGAGGCTCGATAAAACGATATGCCGTGACTATGTTTTCCACGGGAAGCCGGTGACAGAGGAGTTTGCATTTGATTGTGCCTGCTGCTGGGTTGGGGACGTAGAACTGGAAATCTGTTCTCCGGTAACGAAAAACAATCCTGCATATGAATGGCTGGCTGACCATGGCGAAGGCCTGCATCATATCAAAATGAGATTTCAGGATGACGAGATTCCTGAGGCGCTTCAGTTTTTTGAAAATGCCGGGCTTCCGATTATACATTCAGGGAAAGTTGACAAAGACTGCTGGTATTATGCTGATACGTACAAAGATCTGCGAATAAATATTGAGATTGGCAATTCGGGAGAGATCGATTTTCCGGCGCGCTATTATCCAGATGATTTACATAAGGCGGGAGGAGCAGAATGAAACAAAAGTTTATGAACAAAAACATGAGAAACTGGTTATCCAGGCCAGAGGTGACGATGTTTTTTGTTTTACTTGCATTTTGCATTGTACTTACATTTTCGAGCGATTACTTTCTGACATCTACAAATATTATGAATATTCTCAGGCAGATTGCGGTATATGCGATTTTGGCTGTGGGCGAAGCGTTTTGCATTATTACAGGCGGCATTGACCTGTCAGTAGGATCGCTGATCGGCTGGGCTGCGTGTGCGGGCGCTTATGCGTCAACACTGGGAGCCAGCCCCGAAGTGGTTCTCCTGGTAATACTGGCAGCAGGGCTTTTGCCGGGCCTGATTAACGGAGTGCTGATCGCGTATGTCGGGCTGCCGCCATTTATAGCGACTTTAGGTATGCTGAATATTGCATATGGATTATCGTTAATGATTACGAATGGATTCCCTATTTCGTACCGTGATACGTGGATTCACCAATTCGGAGGGGGATATGTGGGAATTGTTCCGATCTCTGTAATTGTGACCATAGTAATAGTAATTATTGGCTTTATTATTGCGAAATACACAATTTTCGGACGCAATATATATGCGATTGGAAACAGTGAGAAGGCTGCGAAATTATCCGGAATTAAAGTAAAAGCAGTAAAAGTGGCTGTATATGGTCTTACCGGTGTCCTTGCCGGAGTGTGCGGCCTTATCCAGATGGGGCTGTTAAACAGTGCGGATCCTACTTTTGGGAAAGGAGCGGAACTCGATGTTATTGCAGCCGCTGTAATTGGAGGAATCAGTATGACAGGAGGGGAAGGAAATATTATCGGCGTACTGATTGGGGCAGCTATAATGGGGGTTCTTAGAAATGCGTTTGTTCTGCTGAATATTTCAGGATATGCACAGACAGTTACATTAGGAATTGTGGTTGTTTTAGCTGTAGCAATTGATAGTATAAGAAGACGAAGAGAGGAAAAATAGCAGGAGGTATTAAAATATGAAATTTCGGAAATTAAGAAAATTAGCTGCAATAGGGCTTAGCGCCGCAATGTGTGCTGGTGTTTTAGCAGGGTGTTCGGGGTCTGAAGAGAGCAGTTCATCCGGTTCATCGAAGGAAAGCGGAGAATCCGGGAGTTTTGTAAAAGGAGAAGATCTGGTTCCCCCGGAAGGTAAAAGGCTCGCTGTGCTTCCGGTGGATGAAGTTGCGGAGGAACCTGTAAAAATAGCGTGTGTAGGCATGAATACAAATGCGTTTGACATTTATGTATATGAGGGAATTGAATATGCGGGAGAAGTTCTTGAGGACAGGAATGTGACCGTGGATTTTGTCTCCATTAAAGAACATAATATTACCGAGTATGAAGCGACAATCAGGAACTGCCTTGCGGCTGGATACGATGCGATTACATGTAATGGATTTGGTGAACAGCTTCAGGATATTATTTCTGAGGCGGCGGAGCAGGGAGTACCGTTCTTTATCTTTAACAATCCGGCTGGCGACAGTGAAGAAGACAGCGAGGCATTGAGCTTCTGGGGACAGAGTGGGTTTGATGGTGGAGAACAGCTCGGAGAGATGGTGAAGGAGCTTACTGGCGGTGAGGGAAAATATGCGATTATTACAGGAAGTTTTGCGCTTTCCGGCCATGAGCAGAGACGAATGGGGTTCCGCAGTGTCATGGATGAGTGCGAAGGAATGGAGCTCGTAGGGGAATATGAAAATAATGACCTGTATGAAACTGCTTATGAATTGACAACTAACCTTCTGACAGCCAATCCTGACCTTACGGCCATTTATGTAACGGCAGGAGGCCCGGGCGGAGCGGCAAAAGCAGTGGAGGACGCAGGAAAAGCAGGTGATGTAATCATCGTATGCCACGACTGGATGCCTGATACGATTCCATTTGTACGTTCTGGCGTGATTTCGGGAGTTCTTGACCAGGAGCCGTTTACCCAGGGATATGCTCCTGTTATAGATGCGTTTAACTATCTGGTTGGAGGCGTGGAGCCGAATAAAGTCAATCTGATCGAAGGGCAGATTGCAACGCCTGAAAACGTGGACGAGCTTGTACCGCTGACGGAAGAAGAAAAAGAAGCGGAAGAAGCTGCACAGTAAAGCCAATGAAGGTGTGTGGGCTGCATAGTGCGATGTGCAATGCAGCCCACTGTTAAAATCAGAAAGGAAAATGTATGG
Organism: uncultured Mediterraneibacter sp.; assembly: GCA_944384505.1. Lineage (GTDB taxonomy): Bacteria > Bacillota > Clostridia > Lachnospirales > Lachnospiraceae > Mediterraneibacter. Next base: position 17,551 of record CALWTQ010000018.1, on the reverse strand, counting down.
AAGAATATATTTGCAGAATAAAGGACGTATGCAAAGAATTTCCAGGAGTTAAAGCATTAAAAAATATTTCCTTTGATATAAAGAAGGGTGAAATCCATGCGGTTATAGGAGAAAATGGGGCGGGGAAATCTACATTGATGAATATACTTTCAGGAGTGTACCAGCCTACTTCTGGCGAAGTAGAATTTGATGGGAAACCGGTTCATTTTCTGGATCCGAAAGCAGCGCATGCGGCAGGTATCGGAATGGTTCACCAGGAATTGTCACTCGCGCAGTACATGACAGTGGCCGAGAATATATTTCAGGGGCACATGCCGGCCAATAAAGCAGGATTTATACGTCGGAGGGAAATTAACAGGAAAAGTCTGGATATTCTGCAGAAAATTGGCGTGAAAAATATTTCGCCGGATATACTGATAAAATATCTGAGCATATCGCAGAAGCAGCTTGTGGAGATTGCCAAGGCAATGTCACTGGACGCTAAACTTCTGATTATGGATGAACCGACCTCTTCTCTGACGGTAGATGAAATTGATTTTTTGCTCGGAATGATGAAGAACCTGAGAGATTCCGGAGTATCTATCCTTTTTATAACTCATAAACTGGAAGAAGTCCTTTCAGCAGCGGATACGATAAGCGTTATGCGGGATGGCGAGTATATAACGAAGCTGGATCCGAAAAAGACCAATATTCAGGAAATGATCTCCTATATGGTAGGAAGGAAAGAGGAAAAGTCTTATACCCGGTCTTTTATGACAAATGTAGAAAGTAAGGACGTTGTTATGGAAGTTAAGAATCTCACAGTGCCCGGGAAGATAAGCAATATCAGTTTTCAGCTCCATAGAGGAGAAGTACTGGGGCTCACCGGACTGGTGGGGGCCGGACGTTCTGAATTGTTAAATGCAATATTTGGTTATTACCCGAATGTGCAGGGGAAAGTATTGCTGGAGGGGAAAGAGGTCAGGATCAAACACTGCAAAGACGCCATAGATAAAGGAATAGCGCTTGTGCCTGAAAACAGGAAAGAACTCGGATTATTTTTGAAAATGTCGGTGCGTGATAACATGACAATAGTTCATGCGCGGCAGATTTCCGGAAAAGTCTTCATGAACGTAAAATCTGTGGAGAGCCTGGCCGAGAAGTACCGAGAAATGCTGTCAATAAAAACGCCGAACCTGGAACAGAAGGTGGTGAATTTAAGTGGTGGCAATCAGCAGAAAACAATTATTGCCCGCTGGATGATGCATCAGCCTAAAGTATTAATGATGGACGAACCGACTCATGGAATTGATGTCGGGGCCAAGCAGGAAATATATGAGCTGATTGATTCTATTGCAAAGGAGGGAATTTCTGTTATCCTCCTGTCTTCTGAACTGCCGGAAATTCTCAGAATGTCGGATAGAATATTGATCATGCATCAGGGAGAACTGCGGGGTACACTGGATCACAGTGAGGCAACGGAGGTAAAAATTATGGAATATATCTTTGATAAGGAAACAGCAGAGGTGTCATAATGGGCTATATAGAAGATTACAGAACAATAACAACGTCTATTGCGGAAGAACACAGAAAAGTTTTTGAACTTTTAGACATGGAACAGCTGAGAGCAGCGCTGGATGTGATAATTAAGGCGAATAACATATTTGTCTATGCGGCCGGAAGAGAAGGAATTTCTCTAAGAGGATTTGCGATGCGTCTGGCCCATATGGGAAAAACGGTGCATTGGGTATTTGATGATACAACAATTGGAATCACTCCGGGGGATCTGTTTATAATTTCAGAGGGATCCGGGGACGTGGGCTCTTTTGACTATTACATGAAAAAAACGAAAGAGGCAGGCGGAAAAGTGCTGATGTTTACCGGAAATCCGGATGGGATCCAAGTGAAAAAGTATGCAGACTATGTGCTTTTTGTAAAAGCAAAAGCTTATCTGGCAGAACGTGATGACGTGGTGCAGACGGTCCAGATGATGGGCAATCTATATGAGCAGCATCTGTATATACTGTGTGATGTTCTTATTATGATGGCCGTGAAGGAAATGGGACTTACCTATCAAGATCTTGAAAAACGTCATAGAAATGTAGAATAGAAAGAAGGGTAAAATATGAAAGCTACAGGGAAAATCTGGATACAGGCGGCGATTGATTTATTCGATTTAGAGCAGGCGGAAGCAGTGGCGAAAATGGCTGTAGAGGCTGGGGTTGACTGGGTTGAAGTTGGAACTCCGCTGGTTTATGGCCAGGGATCTAAAGGAATTGATGCAATGATGAAAATTGCGGATGGACGTCCGGTAATCGTAGATTACAAAGCGGCGGACGGATGCTATGGAAGCTTCAAAGAAGCTGCAAAGCATGGAGCGCAATATGCTGTAGTCCTGGCGGTTTCTGATAACGGAAGCATTTTAGAGGCATTAAAAGCTGCAGAAGAAACCGGCATTAAAGTAGTGGCTGATTTACTGTTTGTTCCGCTCGATAAAGCGCCGGAAAGAGCAAAAGAACTGGAAGAAATGGGAGTAGATGCACTGTTTATTCACTGCGGATTTGATGAGGCCAATCATACGCCGGGACGGAAGCAGTATGATGGTGCAGAAAAGATCGTCGAGGCCGTCAATATCCCTGTCGGAATTGCTGTTGATCTGAAAGAAGATGCACTGGAAGCCGTAAAAGCAGGGGTATCATGGGTTACATTTGGGCTGCCGATTCTTTCATCGCCGGATAATTTTGAGGCATGCAAAGAGTATGTTGATGCATTGCACAATGCCCGGTAGTCGTTATATAAAATAAATAGATTGGAGGAACTGTATTTTTTCAGCTCTTCTGATCTGTTATTCGGACAAGAGAAGTCTTAAGGAAAGAGACAATCCCATAGCGAATTCGCGTTTTAAAAACATGAATTCTCTACGGGATTGTCTCTTATCATCCACCTTAGTCCGTGTATGATCTCTTTTCATTGTACATTTCCTGAACAAAGTTACAGCAGTGTCGGTCTGCTTTTCTCAGAAATCCGTTGACTCCCGCAAAATCAGCTCCGTATCCAGTATAAACCTGCGCGGCTCTTTCTGCGGATCTGCGATCATGGAAAGCAGCTGTGTACACGCCATGAACCCCATGTCGTGTTTCGGCTGGTTGACGGTCGTGATGTTGGGGGTCGTCATTATGGAGATATCAATGTTATCAAATCCAGTCACCATAATATCCGCGGGGACGCTGCATCCTTCCAGCGCGCATGCGCGCAGAGCCGCCGCCGCCAGGATATCCGAGACGCAGACGATCGCGTCCGGCGGATTTGGGTTTTTCAGCATGGTACAGATCGCGGGGACGGCAACGCTGAATTTGCCGTCCGGGATCGTTATAATATGGGCCGGATTCGGGGTGAGTCCGGCTTCTTCCAATGTCTCTTCAAAACCCTGGAGGCGGAGACGGGCATAGGTGAACCTATTGACGTCGCAGTTGACCAGGGCGATTTTCTTTCTTCCTGTAGTCAGGATGTACCGGATCAGCTTCCGGATGGCGTCCAGATTATCTATTGTGATGTAGGACACTTCATCTGTCTCATTGAATTCACTGCACTGAATGACCGTGGTCCGGGATTTCAATTGCTCCAGAACAGATTCCTCCAGTTTCTGCATGATGATTACGCCGGATATATCGGACTGCGCGATGAAATGGATGATCTGCTGGATGTTGAAGGGGGTCAGCATCTCATTTATCATCAGGAGCTGGCAGCCGTTTTGATTAGCCGCGTCCTGGATTCCCTGGGCAATATCCGTATAGAACGGGTTGTTGAGTACCGGGACAATGGCGAGAATGCGCATTTCACTGGTGAGGGAAGGCGCAGATTCCGGCAGAGTGCCTCCCAGTTCTTCAATCGCACTGTAAATCTGTTTCAAAGTCGTATGTTTTACAAGATGAGGCTGGCGCAGGGCGCGCGATATAGTAGAAGCAGATATACCGAGCTTTTCTGAAATTTTAGCATAAGGAACATTCGATCTATTCATTGCATTCAGACTCCATTTCATAGATTTGGCTCTGGTGTCAGTTCCCCTTTGCAGGCGCCGATTATAGAAAAATGGGACTGCCCAGCAGTATCGTATCTGATTTTAATCATATCTGATTCAAGAAGCTTCGTCAAGCAGAATACAGTGAAATATGAAAAAATTTTCATAAAAATGAAAAAATGAAGTTGAAAAAAATTGAAATCCAAACGAAAATATATTAATATGTCAAAAAAATATAAAATTACTAAAAGTAAATATTTAAAATGCACAAAAAATAAAATGGATTTTTGGGAAAAACAACAGAAATTTCAGAAAATCAATGAAAATAATGAAAAAAATATTGACATTTTGCTGAAAAGAGAATAATAATTTAATTAAAAATAAGAGCGGTTAAACCGCAGAAGGAGGGTACATTATGAAAACGATGAAAAAAGGTCTGGCACTTCTGCTTGCATCGGCACTGGCATTTTCTCTGGCAGCGTGCGGATCAGCAGATGACGGCGGAACAGACACAGACTCCGGTGGCACGCAGAACGAAGCATCAGGCGGCTCTGATGAGGGCGTAAAGATCGGTTATATCTCCCCCGGACCGGACACCTGGTACTTAAGAGCGGAAGAAGGCGCGCAGTGGGCGTGCGAGAAAGCAGGCGCTGAGTTTATCTCCGTGAATTCGAACCGTGATTCCGAGCAGGAGCAGACGAACATTGATTACCTGATCGACGAAGGTGTTGACTGTATCGTTATTCTTTCCTGGAATGAGGCGGGATGCGTATCTGCGGCAGAGAAATGTGCGGAAGCCGGAATCGGATGCGTTGTATTTGACGCCTGCGGCGTGATGAAGAACCATGATGTTGATATCACGGCGTCGGTAGACTTTGACTGGGCAAGCATGGGCGGAACATACGTTGACTGGATGACAGAGACTTACCCGGGCGAAGATTATGTATTCATCAGTGGAACGCCGGACAGCGTGGTATGCCAGACTCTTGAGTCAAGTCTGTCAGAGGCGACAGAGGCGTCGGGTGAGCTCGAGTGTGTAGATGTAAGATACGGACAGTACGAGCCGGAGACAGCTGCAAATGAGGCGGAAGACCTTGTAAATTCCGGACTTGATTTCTCGATCATCGGCGTTATTAATGAGGACTGCGCGGCAGCGATTATTACCCGTCTGCAGGATATGGGGGTTGCGGATGACTATCACGTATGGGCTCAGAATGGCTCGGATACAGGCATTGACCTGATGAAGGCAGGAACTCTTGAATTTACTATCGCATCCTCACCCGGACTGGAAGGAGCAGTTGCTGTATTTGCCGGAATCGATGGGGTGACGAATGACAAGGAACCGAATCAGTACATCAGCTGTCCGATCGCGGCGGTTACTCCGGACGACGTGGACAATCCGGAAATCGTAATTCCGTGGGCGGTGGATGAAGAGGCGTGGACAACGCTTATCAAGGAAAACTTTTCTGACTACACATACTTTTTTGAATAAGTGACAGAGAAACTTGTGGGAGGAGTGAGGAGATTGAGTTCAGTCTTCTCACTCCTCCTTCATGACAGAACGATGGTGAGGCTATGAATAAATTATTAGAGTTGAACAATGTGTCTAAATCATACTCCGGCGTTCAGGTGCTCAAAGGAGTGACAGTTGATCTGTCCGAAGGAGAGGTGCTCTGCTTCGTGGGAGAAAACGGGGCGGGAAAGTCAACTTTGATTAAGATTATCTCCGGGGCGATCCAGTCGGATGGGGGAACTGTAAAATATTTCGGAAAAGAGTACGGGCATGTGAATCCCAGGCAGGTAATTGATCTGGGAGTTGCGACAATTTACCAGGATATTGACCTGGTGGATAACCTGACTGTGGCGGACAATATTTTCCTCGGGAGGGAACTTAAGAATAAGCTGGGATTCATAGACGCCCGGGAGCAGGAACGGCAGTCAGACGAGCTCCTTGGAAGACTGAATCTGGAACATATTAAAGGAGCGGACCTCCTGGCAGATCTGTCCACCGCTCAGAAGCAATGCGTTCAGATCGTAAAGGCTCTGAAAAACGAGGCGAAAATACTGATTCTGGACGAACCGACCGCGTCTCTTGGGGACAAGGAGACAAAGGCGCTGCTGGCTTTGGTGAAGAACCTTGCGGCTTCCGGGATCGGGATCATTTTTATTTCTCATTTTATTGATGAACTTTTCGAAGTGGGGCAGAAGCTTCTTATATTAAAAGACGGTGTTCAGGTCGTGATCCGGAAGACGGATGAGACGACTCCGGAGCAGGTGATTCACGATATGATCGGGAGGGATGCGTCCAGCTTTTATCAGAGAGAATACTTCCCGGCAGGGAAGAGAAAGCTGCGCGCAGAGCATTATGCGAACCGGCATACAGTGCACGACGTAAGCTTTGAGATCCGCTCAGGAGAAGTGTTCGGCTTTGGCGGCCTTGTAGGCGCGGGCCGGACGGAACTGGTCAGGATGATCTACGGGGCGGATGGAAAGCTGAGCGGGAAATTATATCTGGATGAGAAGGAGGTCACGCCCTCCAGCCCGAAAGACGCTATAAAAAAGGGAATCTTTATGATATCAGAGGACAGAAAAGGTGAGGGGCTTTTGAATCTCCGGTCCGTGAAAGAGAATATCATGATTACCCACAATGAGGGCAGAGAATTTATTAATCTGCGCAAAGAGTCTGAAATGGTTGAAAAGAGCATACAGACATTCGGAATCAAAGCCCCGGGACAGGATGCGGAAATCACAAGTCTTTCCGGAGGAAACCAGCAGAAAGCAATCATCGCCAGGTGTGTGACGGATCCGGGAGAAATCTATATCTTTGATGAACCGACCAAGGGTGTGGATGTGGGAGCAAAGGAAGAGATTTACAAGCATATTCTGGATCTTGCGAAAGCAGACAAATTTGTGATTATCATTTCGTCCGACATGCCGGAACTGCTCTCTATGAGCGACAGGATCGGCGTGATGCACGAAGGAAAACTGACAGATATTCTGGATGCGAAGAAGACAACAGAAGATGAATTAATGAGAAAATATCTGGGATATTCGTAGAAGACATAGACTACTTGGAGGATGGTTATGGAAGAACAGAAGAAATACAGGTCAAAAGCATTAAAAATAGTAACATCACAGCCGTTTATCCTGTTTGTTTTTATCGTTCTGGTAGCGGTTGTGACGAACTCAGTTAATAATAAATTCCTTACATGGAGTACAATTAACAGTATTCTCGGACAGGCGGCAGGCCTTGGGCTAGTATCCGCCGGAGCTACGGTTCTGGTCGTCTCAGGACACTTTGACATATCGACCGGAAGAATGGTGGGACTTGCCATGTGCGCCATGGCGCTGATGCTGAACGCGGGGATGAACCCTGTGCTTGTATCAGTTCTGGGCATCCTGATCTGTGTGGCGTGTTCCGTGTTCAACGGCGTGGTGACGATCGCGTTTAACGCGCCTTCGTTCGTCGTTACGCTGGCGACTCAGAATATTTATTACAGCATTGCCCTGCTTCTTACAAACGGCTATATGCAGACACTTTACGGGAAGTACAGAACTCTTGCGTCCTACCAGATACTCGGTGTGTTTCCGCTGATTTATCTGGTCCTGATCCTGGGCTTTGTGGCAGTGTATATCATACTGAAACACACGAGAACAGGAAGGGAGATCTATGCTATCGGGACGAATCAGAGAGCGGCTTACATCTCCGGAATCAATATTAATTTCAGCAAGGTTAAGTTTTTCCTGATCAGCGGAATACTGGTGGGGATTGCGAGCATGCTTATGCTTTCAAGAATCAGCGCGGCCCAGGCAACGACCGGGTACGGCATGGAGACAGAGGCCATCGGCGCGGTTGTAATCGGCGGAGCGTCCATCAACGGAGGAAAAGGCGGCGTTGTGGGTACATTCTTCGGAGTAATCCTGCTGAGCATGATATCAACGGCCATCAACATGCTTCATATCAATGCGTTTTATGAGTACATGGTCTATGGAATCGTGATTCTTCTTGCGCTGGCGATCACGGCCGTGAGAAACTATACAGTGGCAAAGAAAAACGGCTGATAAAATGAGCTGAGCAAATAACAGTCCATGAAGAAAGGGGAAGAATGGATATGTACCATATTGGAATGACGCAGTGGATTACAGGGGATGAGCCTCTGGAAGTAAGCTGCGCCAGAATGAAAAAATACGGCTATGACGGAATTGAATTTGCGGCGGAGCCATACCAGCTTGACCCGGATGAATGCGTGCGGCTGATGAAAAAATATGACTTAAACTGCCGTTCGCTGTGCGGGATCTTCGGGGAGGAACGGGACCTGACCGCAGACGGCGGCGCCGGAGAGAAGGCGGTACAGTATCTGCGCGACAGCGTGGATCTGGCGGTAAAGACAGGCGCAGGCATCATCATTGTCGTGCCGTCTCCCGTGGGGCGCACGAAGAAGCCTGAAGACAGAACAATCGAAGAACTGAACCAAAATGCGGTGAATAATATCCGCAGTGCGGCGGATTATGCGCAGGAGAAAGGCGTCCGCTTCGCTATCGAGGCCATCAACCGTTATGAGACATATTTTGTAAATACGCTTACAAAAGCCTTGAAATTCGTGGAGGAGATCAACCATCCTGCAGTGGGGATCATGGCGGATCTGTTTCACATGAGTATAGAGGAGGGAAGCAGCGTGGACAGCCTCTATATGATCCGGGAACACCTGCTTCATGTCCATATCGCGGACAATACAAGAGAGGCGGCCGGTATGGGCCACACGGACTTCAAGGAGATCCTGCGCGCGCTGAAACGGATCGGATATGAAGGATCGCTGACTATGGAATTCATGTACCGGCTGGCGGATCCGTACAGTTCCCGCAAGGTCAGCACACAGACGGCGCTGATGGACCGGTACGCAGAGCAGGCCATACAGTATATCAAAATGATGGAGAAGAGTATAGAAGAATCCTAAGGAGAAGGCAGGTGACAGAATGAAAGGAATTGGAATCATCGGATGTGGGCGGATCGCCCAGGAGAGACATATTCCGGAGTATGCAGAGAACCCGGAGGCAGAACTTAGAGGATTCTATGACCTCAATGCAAAGCGGGCGGCTGACCTGGCGGATAAATACGGCGGGAAGGCGTATGATTCTTATGAGGAGCTGCTTCGCGCCCCTGAGATAGACGCAGTCTCCGTGTGCGCGGCCAACAGCGCCCATGCGGAGATTACAATCGCTGCTCTTAAGGCGGGGAAGCACGTGCTCTGCGAGAAGCCCATGGGAGTGACCTATGAAGAGTGCAGGGCCATGACAGACGCTGCCAGGGAAAGCGGGAAATATCTGATGATCGGACAGAATCAGAGACTCGCAAAAGCGCATGTGAAGGCAAAGGAGCTGCTGGAGGCAGGAGAGATCGGTGATGTGATCACGTTCAGAACCACTTTCGGCCATGGCGGCCCAGAAACCTGGAGCATCGATCCCGGGAAGAATACATGGTTCTTTGATAAGAACAAGGCCCGGATGGGTGCTATGGCTGATCTGGGGATCCACAAGACAGATCTGATCCAGTACCTTCTCTCCCAGGAAGTTGTAGAGACGACTGCAAGGCTTATGACACTGGATAAAAAAGGTTCGGACGGGCAGCCCATCAGTGTAGACGACAACGCATTCTGCATTTACAAGATGTCCGGCGGGGCCGTGGGAACGATGACCGCATCCTGGACCTACTACGGAGCAGAGGATAACTCTACGATTCTCTATGGGACAAAAGGCATTATGCGGATTTATGACGATCCGGCTCATTCCATTGTAGTAATCACAAAGGACGGAGAACGCCGGGAGTATGACGTGGATACGATCCAGACAAATGATAACCAGACAAAATCAGGGGTGATCGATCTGTTTGTCAACTGCATAGTAAATAATGTGGAGCCGGAAATCTCAGGAGAATCTGTTTTAAGCGCTATGAAGGCGGTATTCGCAAGCATCGAGTCATCTGAAAAAGGATGCACGATTGCTTGGAGGAAGGAGGATATATGAAGCTTGGAATTTTGACTGCCATTTTTGACGATTTCAGTTTTGAGGAAGCGGTTGACACCGCGGCAAAAATGGGATTCAGCTGTATCGAGGCTGCCTGCTGGCCTGCCGGAGGAGCGGAGAGAAGGTATGCGGGTGTGTCTCATATTGATGTGGAGCGTGTGATTTCGGATGAGGCGTACAGGAACTATATTCTGGAATACACAGGGAAGAAAGGAATTGAAATCTCGGCGCTCGCATATTATCCGAACACGATGGACGCGGATCTGGAAAAACGGGCGGCAAATATCGCCCATCTCAAAAACGTAATCAAGGCGTCCGCGCTTTTGAATATAAATCTGACAAATACATTCATCGGACGTGATCAGAATAAAAATCTGGAAGATAACTTAAAGCTTTTTGAGGAGATCTGGCCGGATATCATAAAATACGCGGAAGAGAACGACGTAAAAATCGGGATTGAGAACTGTCCGATGCTGTTCGGGCCGGATCAGTGGCCGGGCGGACAGAACCTGATGTCCACGCCGGTGATCTGGAGAGAGCTGTTCAAACGGATTCCGAGCCCGAACTTCGGCTTGAATTTTGACCCGAGCCATTTCGTGTGGCAGCATCTGGATTACATCCGTCCGATATACGAGTTCAAAGACCGGATGTTCCACATCCACTTTAAAGATATCAAGCTGTGCTGGGATAAACTGGCAGAATGCGGCTCTCTGGCATATCCCCTGGACTATATGATCCCGAAACTTCCGGGACTTGGGGATGTGGACTGGGGCAAGTTCGTATCCGCCCTTACAGATATCGGCTATGACGGATACGCATGTATCGAGATCGAAGATAAAGCGTTTGAGGGCAGCAGGGAGAAAGTGCTAAAGTCCGTGGAACAGTCAAAGAGGTATATGGAGCAGTTTGTGTCCTGACAGCTATTTAGCGCACTAACAATTCCTATGACTTACGTCCGGAAGCGGAGCGGGTGTTTTGCGATAGATATTCTGTGAAAAGGTGACAGCCGTGCGATGCTCCGTTCCAGAATCCGGAAAATCTAACAGGCCAAAGAGCTGTTTAAGGGCAAAGCGGCGCGCAGGGAAACTCGCTTCGCTCAGACAAGTCCCTGCGCGCCGCTTAACAACAGCTCTTCGCCCTTTAAGATTTTCAGCGGATTCCTCCAAAGTCACATCTCCCGGCTGTCACCTTTCCCCAGGAAGTCTGCTCAAATCGTCCGCTCCGTTTCCTGCGCATTTCCTGTCGGAAGTGTTATTGCTCTAAATAGGCTGAAACGTAGAACTGGCGCGGCTTGAAGGCTTTTGACTGCGAAAGACTTCCGGCCGCGCCTGCTTCTTGTGGCAGCTATATATTTACTGACTTCCGATTTGAAAAGCCCAGAAAACAGCCCCATTTCGAGAAAGATTCTGCGGGGATGGAGGATGGCGACGGGCGCCTTCGGAAGGGAATTAGTGAAACTTGAAGCTGCGGAGGTGGACGTTAGGACAGCAGGTGAACTTGTTTGAGCTAAAGCGAGTTGTTCACCTGCTGTCCTTGTATTTAGTCCGTATTCGCAGCTTCCTAGTTTCCCTTATTCCCTGGAGCGAAGCCCTGAGCCGTCCTCCATCCCCGCAGAATACGTCTCAGAAATAGACCCTGTTTTCGGACGTTTTGCAAAAGAACGTTAGTGAACTTTATAGCTGTACCTGTGAAGAGAATGTGAATTCCCCTTTGAGAAAACCCTATTATGTGCTAAAATTATGTGGTTAATGTGGAAGGGAGACGCATATATGCTTCAAATCAGAGATATCTGTAAAGAATACAAAACGGGGACTCTGGTCCAGAAGGCCCTTGACAAGGTCAGCCTGAATCTGCGGGACAACGAGTTTGTGGCCATTTTAGGCCCCAGCGGATCCGGTAAGACTACGCTTCTTAATATCATAGGCGGGCTGGACCGGTATGACAGCGGGGATCTGATTATCAATGGGATTTCCACAAAGAAATATAAGGATAGAGACTGGGATTCTTACAGAAACCATACCATAGGGTTTGTATTCCAGAGTTATAACCTGATCCCTCATCAGACGCTGCTTGCCAATGTGGAACTGGCGCTGACGATCTCCGGAGTGGGGAAGACAGAGCGAAGAGAGCGGGCGAAGAAGGCACTGGAGCAGGTGGGATTAGGCGAACAGGTGCATAAGAAACCAAATCAGCTCTCCGGCGGCCAGATGCAGAGGGTGGCGATCGCCCGGGCGCTTGTGAATGATCCGGATATTCTTCTTGCTGATGAACCCACCGGCGCGCTGGACAGTGAGACCAGCGTTCAGGTGATGGAACTGTTGAAAGAGGTGGCCAGGGATCGTCTGGTTGTAATGGTGACGCATAATCCGGAGCTGGCGCATGAATATGCCACCCGGATTGTGAATCTGAAAGACGGACACATCCTCTCAGACAGTGATCCGTATACAGTGGACGAGGCTGCTCTGGCGGATCCGGAGCACAGGAATATGGGGAAAGCCTCCATGTCATTTCTGACGGCCCTGGCCCTGAGCTTTAACAATCTGCGGACGAAAAAAGCCCGGACATTGCTGACGGCCTTTGCGGGATCTATCGGAATTATCGGGATCGCTCTGATCCTGTCTCTGTCAACAGGGGTGAATCAGTATATTCAGGATATTGAAGAGGAGACGCTGTCTGAATATCCGCTGCAGATCCAGAGCACCGGGTTTGACTTAAGCTCGATTATGGTCAGCAATGAAGGGGGAGGGGCTTCCGCTCAGGAAAGCGGGGACAGTCAGGGGGATGTTCACATCGTAGAGATGGTGACAAATATGTTTTCTACTATGGATTCGAATGACCTGGAATCTTTGAAAGCATATCTGGACAGCGGCGAGAGCGGAATAGAGTCCTATACAAATGCTGTGGAGTACTCATACAGTGTGAGCCCGCAGATTTATCTGGAAACAGATGATTCTGTGCGGCAGGTACATCCGGATCAGTCTTTCAGTTCCCTTGGGCTTGGGTCTTCTGTGTCGTCCAACAGCATGATGTCAACCATGATGAGTACGAATGTGTTTTTTGAGATGCCGGAGAACGAAGCACTTTATGAGGGGCAGTATGACGTAAAGGCCGGACGGTGGCCTGAAAATTATAATGAGTGTGTCCTCGTCCTGACTCCCGGCGGGAGTATGAGTGATTTTATGCTGTATACACTTGGACTCAGGGATTCAGTGGAACTGGATGAGATGGTACGGCAGTTTATGAACGATGAGGATGTGGAGACTCCGGATGACATGGGCGAGTATTCCTACGATGATATATTGGGAATTACATTCCGGGTGGTAAACAGCGCCGACTACTATGAATATGACAGTCAGTATCATGTGTGGAGAGACAAGAAGGATGACGGCAATTACATGAAGAATCTCGTTGAGAACGGAGAAGAGCTGACAATTGTCGGTATTGTGCAGCCGGCGGAAGACGCCAGCGCTTCGGCGCTGTCGGCCGGAATCAACTACCCGGCGTCCCTGATCCGTCATGTGGCGGAGCAGGCGGAGAAGAAGGAGATTGTGAAGCAGCAGCTTGCGGATCCGTCTGTCAATGTGTTTACCGGAGAAGCATTTGGAGAAGAGAGCGGCAGCAGCGAATTCGATATGGAGTCATTGATCTCCATCGATGAGAGCAAGCTGCAGCAGGCGTTTGGCTTTGATGAGAACGCATTTTCCGGGCTGGCCGGATCACTCGGCGCCTCATCAGGAAGCAGCGGATTTGATATGAGCAGTGTTATGAGCGCCGCCGGAAGCTCCATGGATCTTTCGGGGATGCTGGACTTAAGCAAGATCAATGTGGAACTCCCGGATATGCCGTCCCTAAGCCTGGCAGATCTGATCGGAAACCTGGATTTGTCTGTATCGGCCAACGGGATGAACCGGCTGGCGGGAAGCCTTCTGGAAGGATATCAGCAGTACGCGGCTTCTCATCCGGAAGCGGATTATTCCGGGATTCAGGATGACTTTAGCAATTATCTTAACACAGAGGAAGCCCGGCAGATATTAAGAGAAAATATTGCTCAGATCATCCAGTTCGGAGATGGAGTGACTGTGACTGCGGAGCAGCTTCAGAATATGCTGTCGGAGATTATGTCTGGATTTCAGCAGTATGTGACTGCCAATGGACTGACTGATCCGAATAAATTTGATGAGTATCTGACTGCATATATGCAGACACAGGAGGCTCAGAGTATTCTCGGCAAGTGGGCCGGGGAGATTTTTGGCAGTATTTCAGATAATGTTGTAATCACAGGGGACCAAATGGCGGAGCTGGCCTCTGAGCTGGCGCTGGGATACCAGGGTTACGCGGCTGCAAACGGTCTCCCGGATCCGGGGAAGATGGGAGAGCATTTCATCAATTATCTCGGAACAGACGACGGACAGAAAAGACTGACAGAGGGTGTCACAGGGATCGTGGATATGGACGCTCTGGAAAGCCAGGTTACGAATGCGATGAGCAGCTACATGCAGAGCGCCATGTCAGCTTATGGCACGGCCATTGGAGGGGCGCTTGAGGCTCAGATCAGTTCTGCGATGAGCCAGGTGACAGGCCAGATTGCATCGGCAATGGAACAGGTGATGGGGCAGGCTATGAGCCAGATTGGAAGCAGCTTGGAAAAAGCACTTTCCGGGGCCATGATTATTGATGGTGAGGCATTTGCGGACGCATTTCAGATGAACATGACCGGGGATGAGCTTGTGGAACTTATGATGTCCATGAGCTCTGCCGAGAGCGCAACCTATGAAAATAACCTGAAAAATCTGGGGTATGTAGATTTTGATGTGCCCACCGGCATTGATATCTATCCGAAAAACTTTGAGAGCAAGGAAGAGGTTGTAAATATATTGGATGATTATAACAGCCGTATGGAGGCCGAGGGAAAAGACGAGCAGGTGATTACTTACACGGACGTGGTGGGGACGCTGATGTCGTCAGTCACAGATATTATCGACATTATCAGCTATGTGCTGATCGCATTTGTGGCAATTTCTCTTGTCGTATCTTCCATCATGATCGGAGTCATCACCTATATCAGTGTTCTGGAGAGGAAGAAAGAGATCGGAATTCTGCGTGCGATCGGAGCATCCAAGGGGAATATATCACAGGTGTTTAACGCGGAAACCTTCATTATCGGACTGTGCGCCGGCCTGATTGGAATCGGGCTTACCCTGCTCCTTCTGATCCCCGGCAACGCCCTGATCCATTACCTGGCAGGAAGCAATGACGTAAGCGCAGTTCTTCCGGTTGTGCCGGCGATCGTGCTTATTATGCTGAGTGTAGTGCTGACACTGATCGGAGGAATTATCCCGTCCAGGAAGGCGGCGAAGAGCGATCCTGTGACGGCGCTGAGGACGGAGTGACGATATCGCCGGAGAGAACCGGAGAGAACAAAGAATCCTGCTTTGCAGGATTCTTTTTATATGGTAAAGTAGAAGTGTTAGAAGAAAAGCGTACAATACTGCAGAGTATATAAAAACTGCCCCGGGATTGTTTTTAAACTTCCGGGGCAATTTGCAGTCTGAGAATACATATACCGAAACTATGTCTTAAACGCTGAGTTTTTCAGCAAAATCAGCCATTGCTTCTGAAATCTTGATCTGCTGAGGACAGACAGCCTCACAGCTGCGGCAGCCGATGCACGCGCCCGGCTGTTTATCTTCCGGATAGGAAGCAAGAGCCATAGGAGCGATAAATCCGCCTTCTGTAAATACATGTTCATTATATAGATTGAGAAGCTCCGGGATATCCAGACCTTGCGGACAATGGCTGACACAGTAGTGGCATGCTGTGCAGGGAAGCGTCTTCTTGCCGAGCATTTCGCCTGCGATCCCGAGCAGTGTCTCCATCTCTTTATCAGAGAGCGGCTTATCCTCTTCAAAGGTGCGGATATTCTCCTTGAGCTGCGTCATATCGGACATACCCGAAAGGATAACTGTTACCTCAGGGAGTGTCTGGAGGAAGCGGAAAGCCCAGGCCGGGATAGATTCCTCCGGGCGCAGCGCTTTTAGTTTCTTCTCATTCTCCGGGGAAAGAGAGGCGAGTTTTCCGCCGCGCAGCGGCTCCATTACCCATACCGGAATATTGTACTCTTTCAGCAGTTCCACTTTTTCTTTCGCGTTCTGGAAAGTCCAGTCCAGATAATTCAGCTGAAGCTGGCAGAATTCCATGTCCTTTCCATATGCTTTCAGGAAACGGCTGATTGTTTCATAATTTCCATGGGCGGAGAATCCAAGATGGCGGATCCGGCCGTTTCTCTTCTGCTCCATAAGATAGTCGTAAATTCCGTATTTCGGATCAAGATAAGCGTCAATGTTCATCTCACATACATTGTGAAAGAGATAGAAATCAAAATAGTCTGTCTGACATTTTTTCAGCTGTTCTTCAAAAATAGCTTCCACCTTGTCCATGTTGGCAAGGTCATACCCGGGGAACTTTGTAGTCAGAAAGAAGCTGTCCCTGGGATAACGTTTCAGCGCATTCCCGAGTACAGTCTCAGAATTCCCGTTGTGATAGCCCCAGGCAGTATCATAGTAGTTGATTCCGTGCTCCATGGCATAAGCGACCATTTCTTCTGTAGTCTTTACGTCTATTTCTGCATCATTGCCGTTAATGACAGGAAGACGCATGGCGCCCATCCCAAGAGCGGAAATTTCAAGATCCTGGAATTTTCTGTAGATCATAGTTCGGTACCTCCTTCTTTGCAATTAGTTCAATTATAGCCCCTTTTTCAGGGAATGTCTAATACTTAAGAGATATCGAAAGCTATAGGCAGGAGGAATAAAGGGGGCAGCTATTTAGAGCAACAGCTATTTAGTTCAATAACACTTTCCATCTGAAATCATCCGGAAGCGGAACAGATATTTTGCAGCGCGTATTCTGATGAAGGGAACAGGAGTTCCATGCTTCGTTCCGGAATCTGGGAAGGATCTAAGAAGCCGAAGAGTTGTTTAACAGCAAAGCGGTACGCCGGGGAACTCGTTTCACTCAGACAACCCCGCCGTACCGCTTAACAACACCTCTCCGCCTTCTAAGATCTTCCGGCAGATTCCTCCAAAGGCGCATGTCCCTCCTGTTCCCTCCCTCAGAATACGCGCTGCAAAATATCCACTCCACTTCCTGTGCATTTCCTGTCGGGAGTGTCACTGCTCTAAACAGAGCTGTAAAGCGCAGTTGGCGCGGCTTGGAGGCTTTTCGCTGCGAAAGTCTTCCGGCCGCGCCTGCTTCTTTTGACAGCTATAAATTCATTAACTTCCGGCTTGAAAAGCCCAGAAAACAGCCCCATTTCAAGAAAGATTCTGCGGGGATGGAGGATGGCGATGGGCGCCTTCGGAAGGGAATTAGTGAAACTTGAAGCTGCGGAGGTGGATGTTAGGACAGCAGGTGAACTTGTTTGAGCTAAAGCGAGTTGTTCACCTGCTGTCCTTGTATTGTGTGCCGAGCATGGCACTAATCTTACTGGTGAAAGTCCAGTCACGGGTATTTACCGCCAAGTGTAGCGAACCA
>CALWTQ010000017.1 GCA_944384505.1 uncultured Mediterraneibacter sp. | reverse complement strand
ACGCAGGAAGCGGAGCGGATGTTTGAAGCGTGAGTTCTTGGAGAGGGGCGTGTGGGGACTGTGACTTTGGAGGAATCTGATGGAAGATCTTAGAAGTCGGAGAGCTGTTGTTAAGCGGCGCGCAGGGATTGTCTGAGCGTAGCGAGTTGCCCGGAGCGCCGCTTTGCCCTTAAACAGCTCTTCGACTTCTTAGATTCTTCCCGGATTCCGGAACGGAACAGTTCACACACGCCCCTCCCCAAGAACACGTTTCAAACATCCCCTCCGCTTCCGAACGTGAGTCATAGGAATTGTTAGTGCGCTAAATAGCTGTCACTCTCTCTTGAAGCATCCGGCACAGTTCCGGAATCACTGGCTCGAACTCGGCCCCATACCAGCGTCCGCTCTCCGAGGCCGCCGTCTGTTCAATGCACGCGACAACATAGTCCACCGCGATCGTAAGAGCCGCCCCCAGGTCAAGCCCCCTCATAAGCCCGCCGGTTACGGTGGATGCGAAGATATCTCCCGTGCCATGATAGGACTGCTCACACCATTTTGTGAAATAGGTAAATTCTTTTCCGTTCCGGTCAAGATATGCCACCCCCAGGCGGCCCGGCTCAAAGCTCACTCCGGTAAGAACCGCGGTGCCGCATCCAAGATCCAGGAGCTTTTCCAGAAGTTCCCTGATATAGTCTCTGTCATATTCCGTCTTATACGGCATTTGAGTCAGAAGCGCCGCTTCTGTAATATTGGGGAGAATGACGTCTGCCTTCGCGCAGACCTTTGCCATTGCCGCAGGGAACGTTTCCCCGAAAGCCGGATAGAGCTTTCCGTTATCCGCCATGGCCGGATCCACTATGATCAAAGGATGATTCTCCGAGAACCGGTCAAAGAACTCCGCGACCTGCCCGCACTGTTCTTCTGACGCCAGATACCCCGTGTAGATTCCGTCAAAGGCAATGTTCTGGCGTTTCCATGCCTCTGCTATGGGTTCAATCTGATCTGACAGATCTACACAGGTAAACTCTTTAAACATTGTGTGATTGGATAATACAGCGGTCGGCAGGATACTGCACTCCACGCCCATCGCGGAAATAACCGGCAGGGCGACTGTAGTAGAGCAGCAGCCGACGCAGGATATGTCCTGAAGTGTTACAATCCGTTTCATAATGATATACCTCTCTTTTGAATTTTTAAAAATCTTTATGGAAAAGTATATCAGATATGGATTGGTTTGAAATATCCAGAATTGCATTTTTATACCAGGCCAGTTTAGTTGTTGCTGACATCAAGCCCCTCATCCACAATCAGTCCATCCCCGTCCGCGGCGGATGTGGCGAGTTTGTCGCACCTCTCATTCTGCGGATGCCCGTCATGGCCTTTTACCCAGTGGAAGCTGACACTGTGAGGCTCTTTCGCCGCCAGCAGTCTCTTCCAGAGGTCTACGTTCTTAACCGGTTCATTCTTACCGCGCTTCCAGCCTTTTTTCAGCCATCCGTCCACCCAGTGCTTATTAAACGCATTTACCACATACTGCGAATCTGAATACACTTCCACTGTACATGGACGGTTCAGGGCTTCCAGACCGGCGATCACCGCCATCAGCTCCATTCGGTTGTTGGTTGTCCGCACATATCCCCGGGAAAGTTCCTTTACATGAAGTTCCCCTTTCGTATCCACATACTCCAGCACTGAACCATATCCTCCCGGTCCGTCCGGATTTCCCCTGGCCGCGCCGTCCGTATAAATTTTTACAAGCATAATATTCTCCTTCTTCTGTCCTGGCCGGCTAAACGCAGTGCGCTGATCAAGTCATCCGCACACTGCAGCCGCCGTCTCAGGATCCTGTTCACTCAGAGTCCTCCAGAAGGAAGCACTGTCCTTCTCTCCCGATCTTCATAATCCTGTCTTTATATTCCTCTGTGCATTTTTCCAGCATCAGACGGTCAAACACCTGGAAGTTCCCCCAGAAGTGCATGGGAAATGCCCTGGCCGTGTCCGTCCGCTTCATAAAGCAGTCAAGCCCCCAGCAGTACTGTTCGCCAAGTCTCGGATCCACAGGGACAAAGGCCGCGTCAATCTTCTCTTTCTGGAGCTTGTTGATCTCTGACTGGTAAGATCTGCGCATTGAGGTATTGTACTCTTCCGGCTCCCCTTCCCAGTGCCACCAGTTCAGATCCCCCGCGTGATAGAACGTTTTTCTGCCAAAATGGACGAGAAAAGCAACGCCCTCGTCATTGGACCGCAGAGTGCGCACCGTACACTGATCTGAAACTTTCTTTTCCTCGCCGGGGCGTAAGAACACAATGTCCTCTCCCGCGTCCGCATCCCTTACCGGTACATCCCAGGAAAGGATAAAATGCACCTGTGGCATCTTTCCCCTAAATGAGAAAATCTCCCGGTTATAGTGATCATAATGGGCATGACTCACAAATACAAACAGTCTCTTTGCAGAATCCATCTCAGGGAGCTCGCCCTTATAGTAGTCAAACAGAAGATACCCTTCTTCTGTCTCCACAAGAAATCCGCTGTGTCCCAAATACGTTACTTTCATCATAAGCTGATATTCTCCACCACCTGTACTATTTCCGTAAGGATATATTCCATATCTTCCTTTGCTGTCTTAGCGCTCTCCGGAAGGTTCATCAGAAGCGTCTGTTTCCGTATTCCTGCATCCATCCGGTCCATCATAGCTTTTTTCGAGTATCTCAGGTTGTATGCCCTGAGCGCTTCCGGAATTCCCGGAAGCCGTCTCTCTGCCACGTCGCAGAGCGCATCCGGAGCAATATCGTCATCCAGATACCCCGCGGCACCGGTCGTCAGGATCAGCTCCACAGATTCCGAATCTGCAAGGCGTGTCATCACTTCTGCCACAATCTCCCGGTTCTGAGGCAGGACTCCCACAGCCTTCACCTCAAATCCCACCTGTTCCAGCAGTCTTTTAAGCGCGGAGGCGGCCGCGCTTTCCGCCTTTGCTTTATACGCGCCTGTGTCTATTGTAAATATCGCTGCTCTCATCATATGTACCCCTTTCTTTATTTCCCCCTGTTTCAGACGCCGGGCCTTTCGATCAGCCCAGGATCCTCTCTGCGATTCTCTCTGCGTTCTCATAGATCGTCTCCGGGCTTTCCCCGAATAAAAACGCACCGTCCCTGTAAAGGACTTTCCCGTTTACCATCGTCATCTTTATGTTCTGTTTGCTTCCGCTGTACACAATGTTTTTCTCAATATTATGGATCGGGCGCATGTTAGGCTGCATCAGATCGATCATAATCAGATCCGCCCTGCTGCCCGCTGTGAGAGTCCTGCAGTCTGAAAGCCCCATTGCCTCCGCGCCGGTCACTGCCGCCATGCGGAGCACATCCATAGCCGGCACTGCCTCCGGGTCGTCGCAGACCACTTTCTGAAGCCCTGTCGCGAGGAACATTTCCCGGAACATGTCCAGACAGTTGTTGCTGGCAGGCCCGTCTGTTCCGATCGCCATCGGAATCCCCAGATCCAGATACCGTTTCACCGGAGCAATGCCGCTGGCCAGCTTCAAGTTCGAAGCAGGGTTCGTAACAACAGCAATTCCCCTCTCCTTTATAATATCAAAATCAGCCTCATCCATGTGTACGCCATGGAACAGGACTCCGCCATGCCGGAACAGGCCAAGGGAATCCATATACGCCACCGGAGTCATCCCCGTGCGTTCCCTGCACTCCTCCACCTCTCTCTTTGTCTCTGAGCAGTGGACACAGACCGGGGCTTTGTACTTCCCGGCGAGCGCGGCGATCTCTTCCATCAGTTTCCGGTTTGTGGTATATTCCGCGTGGAATCCGATCCTGTAGGAAAGCAGACTCTCCGGATCCTCATTATATTTGAGATAGTCCTGCTCCATGTCATCCACAGTCCCTCCAAAATCATTGAGGTCTCCGCAGAATGTCATACGGAATCCCGTCTCCTGCGCCGCCCGGGCGCTGTGCGCTTTGAGCTTGTACATATCAAAAGCCGCGGTAATCCCGCTTGTCAGATACTCCATAATTGCCAGCTTTGTCAGCCAGTAAATATCCTCTCCCGTAAGCTTTGCCTCAGCGGGGAACACCTTCTCATACAGCCACTCCTGCAGTTTCATGTCATCTGCATAGGACCGGAGGAACGTCATGGCAGAATGAGTATGGGCGTTCTTAAAGCCCGGCATAATCAGGTTTCCCCCCGCGTCAATTTCTTCATCCCATGCTTCGCCGCTTTTCGGGGAAGTACCAATATAAAGAATCCTGCCGTCCTCTATCTGCAGTTCTCCCCGGAAGATGTCCCTTCCTTCCTCCATAGTCAGGATTCTCGCATTATAAATTCTTGTTTTCATACCTTCTCTCCTGTCCTTTCTCCATTATCCTTTCTCTTATCCGCCGTCCTTTTATGGCAGTCTTTCTTGTTTTTAGTGCTCTTTTTTTACAGTGCCCTTATTTGTCCGTCCCCATCTTTTCAATGCTCCTTGTGACAAGACGCCCGAACTCTTCCGCGCGCTGATCCGCTACAGCCTGTACATCCAGAGTACTTAATTCTGTATCTGATATGCCGCTGGCCATATTAGAAATACATGAGATCCCGCACACACGGATTCCTGCATGACGCGCCGCAATAGCCTCACATGCTGTGCTCATCCCCACAGCGTCCGCGCCAAGAGCGCCATACATCCGGATTTCTGCCGGACTCTCAAAGTTCGGCCCCGAGGTCTGAAGGTAAATCCCTTCCTGAAGGGGGATCTTTTCTTCCTCAGCTGTAGTTCTGATTATCTCTCTTAGCTCAGGAGCATAAATGTGCGTCATATCCGGGAAGCGCTCTCCAAGTTCCGAGACATTTTCCCCAACCAGGGGCGATGGCACAAAGCTGGAAATCTGATCCGTAATCATCATGAAATCGCCGGTTTGAAACTTCCGGCTGATGCCGCCTGCCGCATTGGTCAGAAACAGCGTGCAGATTCCCATCCGTATCATCAGGCGGACCGGAAGAACCACCTCCTCCATGGAATACCCTTCATAATAGTGCACTCTTCCCTTCATAACTACAGCAGGGACATCTCCGATATACCCGAGAAGGAACCTGCCGTCATGCCCCCGGACAGTAGACACAGGGAAGCCCGGAATATCTCTGTACGGGATCTCTTTTATCACCTTCATATTGCGGGCATATCCGCCCAGCCCGGAACCGAGAATCAGCCCCGTCTCCGGCACAAAATCTGACACTGTCCTGTAGTATTCATAGCATTTCTCCAGTCTGTCATACTGCCTGCTCATCAAATCACTCCTCTTTCTGGTGTGTACGTTTCCTATTATACCCTGTGAGATACTATAAGTCGAGACTTAAATTCTTCCGGGCAGTTATAAAGTTTAACAGCTATATAGTTCACTAACGCCCTGCTCCAAAACTTCCGAAAACAGCAACTATTCCTAAAACGTATTCTGCGGGGATGGAGGATGGCGACGGGCGCCTTCGAAAGGGAGCTGTTTTCTGGGCTTTTCAAGCCGGAAGTCAGTGAATATATAGCTGTCAGAAGAAGCAGGCGCGGCCGGAAGACTTTCGCAGAGGAAAGCCTGCAAGCCGCGCCAATTCGCGCTTTACAGCTCTGTTTAGGGCAGTAACATTTCCGACAGGAAATGCCCAGGAAGCGGAGCGGATGGTTTGAGCATACTTTCTGGGGAAGGGGACAGCCGGGAGATGTGACTTTGGAGGAATCCGCTGAAAATCTTGAGGGCGGAGAGATGTTGTTAAGCGGCGCGCAGGGATTGTCTGAGCAGAGCGAGTTGCCCGGAGCGCCGCTTTGCATTTAAACATCTCTTCGGCCTATTAGATTTTCCGGATTCTGGAACGGAATATCGCACGGCTGTCCCCTTTCACAGAATACGTATCGAAAACCATCCGCTCCGCTTCCGGACGTGAGCCACAGGAAATGTTAGTGCGCTAAATAGCTGCACACACTTCAGATGATTATGCACACCATCCCACCATTCATATCATTTACGATCTTCTGCATGGATTCCTGGAGTTTTACCTGGCTCTCATCGTTGATCATGGCGATCTTATTTCTCATTCCGTCCATGACGAGCTCCTCCACGGATTTCCCGAAGATATTTGTGCCCCACACTCCCTCCGGGGACGCGCTTTCTTTTTTGATATATTCAACCAGATCCTCCGCCTGCTTTTCGCTTCCCACGATCGGCGCGATCTCCGTCTCTATATTTGCCCGGATCATATGGATGGACGGCGCCTCGGAGCGGATTTTCACCCCGTATTTGCTGCCCTGTTTGATGATAACCGGCTCTTCCAGCTTAATGTCTTCCCTGGCCGGACTGACTACGCCGTAGCCTTTCAGCTTCACATCTGTGAAGGCATCCTGGATCCGGCTCAGTTCATCCCTCATGGAGGAGAGCTCTTTTACCGTAGATATCAGTTCATATTCTCCCTTTATATCCTCTCCGGTCAGCTCGCTTAATACCTCATAATAATACTTCTGCTCGAAACTGATACAGATTTTTATCCTGCCGGTATCCATCTCGATCTGGTCCACTGTGATCCCGTCTATGTAAGGGCTGTCTGAGTCGATTTTCCGGGACACGATGCTTTTGATCTCATCCAGGCCGTCCATAATGGTTTTTACGCTGGTGAGGAGATCCTGCTTGATCCTGTGATCCCGCGAGAGCATTTCCACCCATTTCGGAACATAGAACTCCACTTCTGTAATCGGGAACTCATAGAGTACCTGCCTCATGATCTCCCCGATATCTTCACTCTTTAACTGCTCACAGTTTACCGGAATCACGGACGCGCCGTACTTTGCCTCCAGCTCCTCCTTAAGCGCCTTCGCCTCCTCTGTGTAAGGCTTCCGGCAGTTGAGAAGAATTACGAATGGCTTTCCTATGGATTTCAGCTCCTTTACCGTCTTTTCCTCCGCAGGTATATAATTCTCCCTTGGCAGATCCGTAATGCTTCCGTCCGTAGTCACTACAAAGCCGATCGTCGCGTGGTCGTGAATCACTTTCTGCGTACCAATGGCCGCTGCCTTTGTAAATGGGATTTCATACTCGAACCACGGAGTTTTTACCTGTCTTTCCGCGTCATTTTCCGTGTGGCCTGACGCGCCTTCCACCATGAATCCCACACAGTCTATGAGCCGGATTTTCACCTCTACATCGTCAGATAGTCTGACGGCCGCCGCCTCTTTAGGCACAAATTTAGGCTCTGTTGTCATAATGGTTGTGCCGGATGCGGACTGGGGCAGTTCATCCTTTGTTCTCTCACGCGCGTGTTCATCCGCCATATTCGGCAGTACAAGAAGATCCATAAAGCGTTTGATAAATGTTGACTTGCCTGTCCGAACCGGACCTACCACGCCGATATAGATCTCACCGCCTGTACGCGTTTTCATATCCCTGTATACCTGAAATGAATCCATAGAGATACCCCCTTGCTGTGCTGATACAGTGTATGCAGACACAGAAGGGGGTATTCCATTTTCTTTTTTATTTCATCAGATCACTCTGTCTTAGCAGTTACGGGTTCTCCCACTGCAGGGCGCCGTTCTCGCTGCGGGATTCTCTCATCATCAGGTCATCCACAGCCTGGGCGGGTTCCTTTCCCTCAAAGAGAACCGCATTTACCTCTTCCACAATCGGCATGGAGACACCGTACTTTTCTGCCAGCCTTGCCGCGGCCTTTGCAGAGTATACGCCTTCCACTACCATTTTCACCTCATCCATGGCCTCCTGCATGGTTCTTCCCTGGCCGATCAGGTACCCGGCTTTGCGGTTCCGGCTGTGACGGCTCGCACAGGTTACGATCAGATCGCCTATTCCGGTCAGGCCGGTAAAGCTCTCGATCTTCCCGCCCATCTTCACTCCTAAGCGGGAAATCTCAGCAATCCCTCTTGTGATCAGGGCTGCCTTTGTATTGTCTCCATATCCCAGACCGTCCGCAATACCGGCAGCCAGGGCGATGACATTCTTAAGGGAGCCGCCCAGCTCAATGCCGAGAATGTCCGGGCTTGTATACACACGGAACACCCGGCTGATAAACATGGACTGGAGATACTCCGCAGTCTTCTTTGTCCTCGCGCCGATCACGCAGGTCGTAGGCAGCCTTCTCCCCACTTCCTCGGCATGGCTTGGCCCCGAGAGCACTGCCACGTCTGCCTGCGGGATCTCCTCCTCAATCTGTTTCGACAGTGTCATCAGTGTGGTTTCCTCGATTCCTTTCGCCACATCCACAATGATCTGCCCCTCTTTTACATAGGGCCGCATCTTACGGGCAGTATCTCTTGTGTAAGGGGACGGTACCGCCAGCACGAGGAAATCCTTTCCCCGGATAGCCTCTCCCATGTCTCCCGTAATAATCATGTCGTCCGGAATCTTCACCCCGGGAAGCTTCAGTTCATGTTCTCTCTTTTCATTCAGCATCTTCACTTCACTGTCGTCAATGGACCAGACTGTCACGTGATGCCCGTTGTCGTGGAGAAGCACCGAAAGCGCGGTTCCCCAGCTTCCTGCGCCAAGCACTCCTGCCTCTGCCATATCATTCCACTCCTCTCTGTTTTTGTGGTCTTAGTCTTTTTTCTTTGTTCCGAATTTATTCTCTGTACCGTTTAAAAGGCGGGACAGATTTGCCCGGTGCCGGTACCACGCCAATGCGGTCATAAGGAAGAGAACCGCATAAAGCTCTGTACAACGTGCCTGCCCCATCTCAAACCACCCGGCCTGTCCGGTCAGAATCATTTCCACCAGAAATGCAGTGTACGCTGACAGCGATCCCACGGATATGTATCTGGTCACCGCCACCGGGATAATAAAGAAAGCCAGCGTGACCGGAATCATAAGAATGCTGACCGGCACGTGCCAGAAACTGTTGGCAGCTACAAGCGCAGCCATTACCGCTATTCCTTTGCCCCCTTTAAAGTTCATATAGAATGGGAAATTATGGCCCAGCGTGACACCCGCTCCGGCGTACATGCACAGAAGCGGCACATACTCGCTTCCCCGGTACATAAAAAATACGATCAAAAACGCAGCGATACATTTCAGGACGTCTCCCAGAAAAGTCAGAATTCCGGCTTTCCATCCGAGAACCCTCAGCGCGTTCGTCGTCCCGGCATTCCCGCTTCCTTTCTTCCTGATATCCACATGGCTCATCTTCCCGACCAGATACCCGGTCTGCAGAAGACCGCACACATATCCGACCGCAAGACAGATCAAACGTTCCATAAACTTTCCAGCTCCTTTACTCTCCTGATCCTTTACTGATCCTTTTCTTTTCTCTCCCGGATGAAGAACTTAAGAGAAGTCCCCCGGAATCCGAACGCCTCCCGGATCTTATTCTCCAGATATCTTGTGTAGGAAAAGTGCATCAGCTCTTTATCATTCACAAAGATTACAAAAGTAGGCGGTTTTACCGAGACCTGGGTAATGTAGTACAGCTTCAGTCTCTTTCCCTTGTCTGACGGCGGCTGCTGCATAGCGACGGCCTCTGTCATAATCTCATTTAAGACTCCTGTGGCGATCCTCATCGTCTGGTTTTCAATCACCATATCAATCTTGTCAAAGAGCTTAACCAGCCTCTGTCCGGTTAAAGCCGACACGTACATAATCTCCGCGTATGGCATATATGAGAGGACGTTCCGTATGCTGTTCTCATACTCCCGCATGGTTTTGTCATTTTTTTCAATAGCGTCCCACTTATTCACCACAATGATAATGCCTTTTCCCCTGTCATGGGCGATTCCGGCAATCTTCGCGTCCTGCTCGGTAACGCCCTCTATAGCGTCAATCACCATAAGCACCACGTCTGCCCGCTCCACGGCGGTCACAGTGCGGATGATGCTGTAGCGCTCCAGCTCCTCTTTAATTTTATTCTTCCGGCGAAGCCCCGCGGTATCAATAAACACATATTCTTTTCCGTCGTGTACAATGGCCGTGTCAATGGCATCCCTCGTTGTTCCCGCCACATCGGATACAATGACACGGTTCTCCCCGAGCAGCCTGTTTATAATGGATGATTTCCCCACGTTCGGCTTCCCGACTATGGCAATGCGCGGCCGGTCGTCTTCTTCCGCCATCCCGCTTCCCTCCGGGAAATATCCCGTCACAATGTCAAGCATGTCCCCAAGGCCTAGCCTGGATGCCGCGGAAACCGGAACCGGATCCCCAATCCCCAGATTATAAAACTCATATACGTCCGGCATGTATTTTTCAAAACTGTCCACCTTGTTCACAACAAGGACTACCGGTTTCCCTGACCGCCGGAGCATATCCGCCACCTTTGAGTCCGCATCTACCAGTCCCTGCTTCACATCCGTAATAAAAATAATTACATCCGCAGTATCGATGGCGATCTGTGCCTGTTCCCGCATCTGGGAGAGAATCACATCCCTGCTGTCCGGTTCGATTCCGCCGGTATCAATAATCGTAAACTCCTTATCCAGCCAGGATACGTCCGCGTAGATTCTGTCCCTTGTCACTCCCGGCGTGTCTTTTACGATGGAAATCATTTCTCCCGCCAGCACATTGAACAGAGTTGATTTTCCAACGTTAGGCCGCCCTACTATGGCAACTACTGGTTTCCTCATATTTATTCTCTGCCTTTCTCTATCTTAATCTCAACTGTTTTCCTTCCGGTACAGATCCCGTTCAGTATAAATCAGACCATCTCAGCATAAATCCGTCTGCTCATTCCTGGTGGCTGAACTGTTTCCCAGCATCGACCGAATCAGATCCTGCCCGCTTGATTTTACAATATCAATCCTGACTTGTAAAGCTTCTGCTGCGTCTTTTACCGTATAGTCGTCCAGAAAGATATCTTCATCTGCTTTCAGCATATTGCAGGGAATTAAGAGCCTGCTGCCCAGATCTTTTCCTTGAAGCTGAGCCACAAGATCCTGCCCGGTAATCAGTCCGGAAACAGTGATCCGTTCTCCGAAGAAATCATTCCTGATGCAGTACACGTGGATTTTCAGATTCGGGAATTTCTCTTCCATCTTTCCCGCCATATCGCGCAGAACCGGATAGGCCAGCTTTCCTGTCGCCAGCGCGATCTCCTCCTGTCTTTCATCTCCGTCAAGGCAGGCATATGCCTCTGAAAACTCATTGAAAAGAAGCCTGAGCATTCCCACTCCGTTCTCCAGCTGCAGATATCCGTCATAGCGCTCTTCCTCCGGAATGTCCTCCTCCGCCAGCAGATACCACTCGTCCCCTGCATGGATAAAGTGAAGCCCCCATTGTTCATAGAGTTTCTCCTGCCATCTGTGAATGGTTGAGAGAACTTCCCTGGCGTCTTCCTTTGTAAACGGCTCCAGAGGATACAGGCCTTCCCTGTATTTTGAAAGCCCCACAGGCACAACAGATACACTCTTTAACAAGGGAAGATAAGCCGTCAGATCCCGGATGGACCGTTCCAACTCTTCCCCGTCGTTCACTCCCTTACAGAGCACAATCTGTCCATTCATCTCAATGCCGCCCTGATAGAGCTCGTCTACCTTCTTAAGCGCCTCCCCTGCAAACCGGTTGTGGAGCATCTTGCAGCGCAGCTGCGGGTTCGTGGTCTGGAAAGAAATATTGATGGGTTCCAGATGATAGTTGATGATCCTCTGAATGTCATGACTGCTCATATTCGTCAGCGTCACATAATTGCCCTGCAGGAAAGAAAGCCTGGAATCATCGTCTTTAAAATAAAGCGTATCCCGCATTCCCTTGGGCATCTGATCTATGAAACAGAAAATACACTTATTCCGGCAGGACCGGTATTCATCCATCAGGCCCTCTCCAAACTGAATCCCAAGTTCCTCGTCCTCTTCTTTTTCAATTTCCAGTTCCCACTGTTCCCCATCCGGCTTCTCAATCAGGAGGACAATCTCCTCATCTTCTGTATAGAACTGATAGTCAAATATGTCCTCAATCTCATGTCCGTCTATGGAGAGGAGTTTATCTCCCGGCTCAATCCCCATTTCTTCCGCA
The DNA here is from genome assembly GCA_944384505.1 of uncultured Mediterraneibacter sp. Classification (GTDB taxonomy): domain Bacteria; phylum Bacillota; class Clostridia; order Lachnospirales; family Lachnospiraceae; genus Mediterraneibacter. The sequence goes on along the minus strand of CALWTQ010000017.1, from coordinate 42,012 downwards.
ATACTTCCCGGCACAATATTCTTTACAATATGCTCATGTTTCTTCATAATAACTGCATACTCCTTATCCTCTGCGCCGGGTTTCCGGCATGTTCCAGTAAAGTATAACACAATCTTCCCCCGGAGCAAAGCATATTTCAGGGGATTGAATTTCCATGTGAAAGATGATATAAAAGATATGTAACATCGGTATTCACCGATTATCTTAAGATTTATCAGACAGGAGAAAAACATGTCAAATATTGAATTTCTTGAAAGAACGCTTCCTACAGCACCCCTTAAGATCGTCGCTATGGAGAGCTGCAAAGCTCTGGGCCAAAAGGTCAATGATTACATTGTTTCCTTTCGCGAGAACACGATCAATGAAGTATCTGAATCCCCGCTTTATGTCAATTACAAATCAAACAATTATCTGGTTGACTGCTGCTGCCCGCGTTTTGGCACCGGCGAGGCAAAAGGCGTCCTGCGTGAGACCATCCGCGGAACTGACTTATTTATTATGACGGACGTATGCAACTACAGCCTTACATACACAGTGAGCGGACATCTGAACCATATGTCTCCGGACGACCATTTTCAGGATCTAAAGCGGATCATCTCCGCTGCCACCGGAAAAGCAAAGCGCATCAGCGTAATCATGCCTTTCCTGTATGAAAGCCGTCAACATAAGCGCTCAAAGAGGGAATCCCTGGACTGTGCCCTGGGACTTCAGGAACTTACTGAAATGGGCGTATCCAATATCATTACCTTTGACGCCCATGATCCGAGAGTACAGAACGCGATCCCCTTAAAAGGATTTGACAGCTTCAACCCTCCATATCAGTTCATGAAAGCGCTCTTCCGAGCGGTTCCGGATCTGATCGCTGACAAAGAACATCTTATGATCATCAGCCCGGACGAGGGGGCAATGCACCGCGCCGTTTACTTTTCCAACGTGCTTGAAGTGGATATGGGTATGTTCTACAAGCGCCGCGACTACTCAACTATTATAAATGGAAAGAATCCGATCGTAGCCCATGAATTTCTCGGGGACGACGTAGCAGGCAAGGACGTCATCATCGTGGATGATATGATCTCTTCGGGAGGAAGCATGCTGGATGTAGCAAAGCAGTTAAAAGAACGCAGGGCAGGCCGCGTATTCGTATGCACCACTTTCGGCCTGTTCACAGAAGGATTTGATATGTTTGATGAATACTATGAAAAGGGATATATCAATAAAGTCATCACCACGAACCTGACTTACCTTCCGCCCGAACTGTACGAAAAACCATATTTCGTCCAGGCAGACATGAGCAAGTTCCTCGCGCTGATCATCGATTCCATGAATCATGACATCACCATCGGAGCCGTTCTCAATCCGACGGACAAGATCCATGCGCTGCTCGAAAAAAGAGCGCGGGGCGAAAAAATATAGTTATCAGCTATTTAGCGCACTAACATTTCCTGTGACTTACGTCCGGAAGCGGAGCGGATGTTTGAAGCGTGTTCTAGGAGAGGGGACGTGTGTGTACTGTTCCGTTCCGAAATCTGGGAAGAATCTAAGAAGCCGGAGAGCTGTTTAAGTGCAAAGCGGCGCTCCGGGCAACTCGCTTTGCTCAGACAATCCCTGCGCGCCGCTTAACAACATCTCTCCGGCTTCTAAGATCTTCCATCAGATTCCTCCAAAGTCACAGTCCCCACACGCCCCCTCTCCAAGAACTTACGCTTCAAACATCCGCTCCGCTTCCTGCGCATCTCCTGTCGGAAATGTTACTGCCCTAAACAGGCTGAGACGTACAACTGGCGCGGCTTGGAGGCTTTCCATTACGAAAGTCTTCCGGCCGCGCCTGCTTCGTGCAGCAGCTATATATTCACTTGCTTCCGATTTGTGAAGCCCAGAAAACAGCCCCATTCCGAGAAAAATTCTGCGGGGATGGAGGATGGCGACGGGCGCCTTCGGAAGGGGATTAGTGAAAGTTAAAGCTGCGGCGACAGACGTTAGGGCTGACGGTGGAATTGTCTGAGCGGATGCGAGTTGTCCGCCGTCAGCCCTTGCATTTAGTCTGTCGCCGCAGCTTTTAGTTTCACTTATCTCCTGGAGCGAAGCCCTGAGCCGCCCTCCATCCCCGCAGAATACGTTTTGAGAATCAACTCTGTTTTCGGACGTTTTACACACGCAAGTTAGTGAACTTTATAGCTGACATCCTATCGCAGTCTCCTACTCTCGTATTTCATTTTTGTCTTCAGGAACCGTACCAGCGCCGCATACCTCTCTTCTACGCTCTCTCCGTTCTCCGCGAACTCCATGCTCTCCGCCGCGGCTGTAAGGAACCGGGAATCGATCTCTGAGCGGTGGCGGGAAAGGAATGAAATGCGCTCCTCATTGTCCTCCAGTTCGAGGAATTCGAGGATCAGCGCGGTTGTATTTCCGTGGCGTTTCAGCCCGAGTCCGTCCTCTTCCTTTCTGTCCCTGCACAGTTCGAACCGGTGCTTCTGCTCAGTCTGCGGATATTTGCGCGGATCAAGCGGACTTAGGAATGCCTCCAGTTCACTTGCGTACACTTTCTGTTCTCCTTCAAGTGTCTCAAAAACCACCATATCTTCTCCTGTTTCCGTACAGGTTGCAATATGGAGAACCTTATACTTTTTTCCTTTGAAATGTCTGTAAATGTCCCCCGCCTTCGGAATTCTTCTCTCCATCTTAGGGCTCCTTTCCGCTGCTTTTCATACCCGAACTGATTTAATATAATTTGGCGCTGATCATCTTCGGCCGGAATCCGTTTTTCTCCAGCGCATCAAGAATCCTGTGCTTGTGTTCTGTTCCGAACGCCTCCATAGTGATCCTCAGTTCTACGGCCGCATTCCGGTTTGTGCTCACGAACTGGTTATGTTCCAGCTTGATGACATTGCCCTGCTCGTCCGCAATCGTCTTTGCTACCTGCACAAGCTCGCCCGGCTTATCCGGGAGAAGGACGGAAACTGAAAAGATCCTGTCTCTCTGGATCAGTCCGTGCTGTACGATCGACGACATGGTGATCACGTCCATGTTGCCGCCGCTTAAGACACAGACCACTTTCTTTCCCCTGCAGTCCAGCTGCTTCAGAGCCGCCACGGAGAGGAGCCCTGAATTCTCAACAATCATCTTATGGTTTTCCACCATATCCAGGAATGCTCCGATCAGCTCATCGTCCTCTACCAGAAGGATTTCATCCACATTTTCCTGCACATAGGGAAGGATCTTATCCCCCACAGCCTTTACCGCGGTTCCGTCCGCGATGGTGTCCGCGCTGTCAAGCTCCACCACTTCCCCCGCTGCCAGGGCCGCTGTCATGCTGGCAGCCTCGGCAGGTTCCACTCCAATCACTCTGATCTTCGGATTCAGCATCTTCGCCAGGGTGGCAACTCCCGAGACCAGGCCTCCGCCGCCTATGGGGACGAGAATATAGTCCACAGTCGGAAGCTCCTGTACGATCTCCATTGCAATCGTTCCCTGGCCTGTAGCCACGTCCAGGTCATTAAAGGGATGGACAAATGTGTATCCCTCTTTTTCCGCCAGCTCGCAGGCATACGCATAGGCATCATCATACACGTCACCGTGCAGGATCACTTCCGCGCCGTAACTCTTTGTCCGGTTCACCTTGATCAGAGGCGTCACTGTCGGCATGACTATAACCGCCCTGCACCCGAACTTCTGCGCCGCGAAAGCAACGCCCTGGGCATGGTTCCCCGCGGAGGCAGTGATCAGTCCCCTGCCGCGCTCTTCATCTGTGAGCGTACTGATCTTATAATATGCGCCGCGGATCTTATACGCGCCGGTGTACTGCATGTTCTCCGGCTTTAAATATACCTTGGCGCCATTGGCTGCACTTAAATAGTCGCTGTAGATCAGTTTTGTCGGATTCGTCACCTGCTTTACAAGCTCACTCGCTTCCTCGAATTTTTCTAAAGTCATCATCTTTTATACCCTCTTTCTGCCTAAACATCTGACTTTTTCCTGTTTCCATTCTATATCCGGCTTTTATGTTTCTTCCTGTGCCTCTCCCTGCGCGGCTCCCCCATCTTCCTCTCTGTAGAACAGCGCGTTTACGAATTCTTCTGAATTAAACTTCTGCAGGTCGTCAATTGTCTCGCCCACTCCGATGTATTTGACCGGGATGCCAAGCTCTGCCTGGATTGCGACTGCGATACCGCCTTTTGCGGTGCCGTCCATCTTCGTCAGGATCACGCCTGTGATGTCCGCCGCCTCATTGAACTCTTTTGCCTGCACCAGGGCATTCTGCCCTGTTGTGGCGTCCAGCACCACCAGAGTCTCACGGAATGCCTCCGGGTACTCCCGGTCGATCACACGGTTGATCTTCTTTAATTCTTCCATGAGATTTTTCTTATTGTGGAGCCTTCCGGCTGTATCGCACAAAAGCACGTCCGCCTTCCTGGCCTTTGCCGCGGCAACTGCGTCAAAGACAACCGCCGCCGGATCCGCGCCCTCCTGGCCGCCGATCATGTCCACGCCGGCCCGGTCAGCCCAGGTTTTCAGCTGTTCTCCCGCCGCTGCCCGGAAGGTATCCGCCGCCGCGATGACTACACGCTTGTCCTGGCTTTTCAGTTTGCCGGCCAGCTTTCCGATGGTCGTGGTCTTTCCCACGCCGTTGACGCCGATGACAAACACAACAGATGTGCGGTTCTCAAACTCATAAGCCGCCTCGCCCACGTCCATCTGCTCCTTGATGCTGTCGATCAGAAGCTGTCTGCAGTCCATGGGATCTTTGATGTGCTGCGCTTTTACCTTTTCTTTTAAGTCATCCAGAATCTCCATGGTCGCCCGGACTCCCAGGTCGCCCATGATCATCATCTCCTCCAGCTCCTCATAGAACTCGTCGTCTATTTTGGAGAAGCCGTGAAAGATACTGTCCATCCCGGATACAATGTTATCTCTCGTCTTTGTAAGTCCAGAGACGAGCCGTTTAAAAAAACCTTTTTTCTCTTCCATAGATCTATCTCCTCATCCATGCTCCGCCCCGGCGGCCGGAACACTTTCTTCAACTCTTTAATCCAGCTTATCCTCCAGAAGATCCACCGACACCAGTGTGGAGACACCTTTTTCCTGCATGGTGATTCCATACAGGCGGTCCGCCGACGCCATGGTGCCCCGCCTGTGGGTAATGACAATGAACTGTGTATTCTCCGTCAGTTTGTGGAGGTACCGGGCAAAACGGTCCACGTTGTTGTCATCCAGCGCCGCCTCGATCTCGTCAAGCAGACAGAAGGGGGATGGTTTTAGGTTCTGGATGGCAAACAAAAGGGAAATGGCAGTCAGCGCTTTCTCCCCTCCGGAGAGCTGCATCATATTCTGCAGCTTTTTGCCCGGCGGCTGGGCGATGATCCGGATTCCCGCCTCCAGAATATCCTCGTCCTCCATCAGCTCCAGCGTGCCCTTTCCTCCTCCGAAGAGCTGTTTAAACACACTGTCAAACTCTTCCGCGATCCGGGCGAACTGCTCTGAAAACTGCTTCCTCATTGCAGCATCCAGCTCATCAATGATCTGTATAAGCGTCGCTTCCGCCTCCACAAGATCATCGTGCTGCCCCTTAAGGAATTCATACCGCTCGGATACATTTTTATAATCCTCGATCGCGTTGACATTTACCGACCCAAGTTTACGGATCTCGTTTCTTAGTTCCTGGATCTGCCGTTTCATATATGCCAGATCTGTCAGATTGTGATCACGAAGCTCCATAGCGCGGTTATATGTGAGCTCATATTCCTCCCACATATAATTCATCTGCTTCTCCGACGCCGCCTCGTAAGACTCCTTCTGGCTGTTCAGGCGGAAGCACTCCTTGTCCAGGGCTGAGAGATGTTTTGAAAGCTCCTCCCGTTTTTTCAGGAAATCCTTATGTTTCTGATTCAGTTCATCCCGTTTCCCGGTCTGCTCCTTAATCTCCTTTTCAATTTCCGCAAACAGTTCTTTTGAGTCCTCAATAGTTTTCCTGAGCTCAAGAATCTTTTCTTCCTTTTCCCTGATCTCGCCGGATGCACTGGCTTTTCCTGCATCCAGTTCTTTTAACTCCTCCTCGAACTTCGATATTTCATCGTCAATACGGGATATATTTTCCAGGATAAACTCTCTTTGCTGTTCCAGAGCCGCAAGCGCCAGGTGCACTTTCTCGCATTCCTGCATCTGAGCTGACTCCTGTTCTTTTTCCGCTTCCAAAGTCTGCTGGATCGACTCAATCTCTGCGTTCAGCCGGGTTTCAAGCTGTTCAGAAGTTTCAAGCTCCATCTGTATGGACTCTTCATTCTCCTCAATCTCCCTCAGCTCCGCCTCCAGTTTTTCCTGTTCCCGCCTGCAGCCGGCAATACTTTTCTTCGCCTCTTCCTGGCGGGCTTTTGCCTGCTCCACGCTCATTTTCGCGGTGTTTTCAACAACAGACGCTCTTCGCAGCTCCTTCTGGATCTCGTCAATTGTATTGTAACAGGCCGCGCGGCTGGTCTTGATCCTGTTTACCTGAGCTTCCATATCATCCATGTCCGCTTTGAGCATGGCAACCGTCTTTTCAAATTCCTCAATTTCCCGCCTTCTGCTCAGCAGATTGCTGGAGTTTTTGAACGCGCCTCCGGTCATGGAGCCTCCGGGATTGATCAGCTCTCCCTCCAGCGTGACAAGACGGAGGCTCTGACGGTATTTTCTCGCAATGGCAATTCCGTCGTCGATGTTTCTGATTACAATCGTTCTGCCGAGAAGCTGATCCGCCAGTCCCTCAAATCTTTTCTCCACATGAACCAGCGTATTCGCGAGGCCGATCACTCCCGGTTCCTTTAACGCGTCCTCACTGCGGACTCCTCCGCTTCCCCGCATACTGGTAAGCGGCAGGAATGTAGCCCTTCCGAATTTATTTTTCTTCAGGAAGGCGATCATGCGCTTCGCCGTGTCCTCATTGTCCGTGACAATGTTCTGGATACTTCCTCCGAGCGCAGTCTCAATGGCAATCTCATACTCTTTGTCTACTTTAATAATGTCCGCCACAACTCCGATCAGGCCTTTTTCCCTGTCCTTGTTGGCCATCACTTTCCGGATACTGTTCCCGTAACCGTCGTATCTCTCTGTGATATTCTTCAGGGATTCCAGGCGTGAGGATTCTCTGTGATAGGCAGTCTGGCCGATTCTGAGTTTCTCCTGCTTCTCGTTTAAATCCTTCTGCAGGCGCTCAATCTGAGCTTCATTTTCTTCAATCTTTGCGTTCTGTTCCCGGATTGCCTCCTGGATCGTGCGCAGAGTCTCTTCATGTTCCGCAACCTTTTCCGCCTGACGCTCTGCCTCAGAGGACGCCTCCAGAATACTGCGGTTTAACGATGTTTTTCTCGCCGCGATCTGATCCTTTGTTGTGTCGTAGTGCTGAATCTTGGCCTTTGTGGACGCCCGGTTCCCGAGAATATCTATGATCTCCTGCTTCTTCTCTTCCGTCAAAGCTGTATGCTCCGCGATCATAGACTGTACTTCAATCAGGGCTTTCTTCGCCTCTTCGTCCTGCCGGGAAGCTGTCTGCAGCTTCTCCGATGTTTCTTCCCGGTCTTTCTCCAGAGCCTCCTTCTGCTCCTGCCTTGTCCCGATCTCAATGCTCACTGCCTGGAAACGGTTATCATAGTGCTCATCGTTCATCCGGGCCGTATTGATCTGCTCTTTCAGGACATTGATCTGCCCCTCCAGCTGCTGCTTTAAGAGATTCGTCTCATTGAGCTGGTTTCTGGCAGTCTCAATGGCAAGATCAATCTGTTCCACTTCCTCTTCGATGGCCTCATATTCCGCCTTCATTTCTTCATACCGGACATTGGATTCTTCCATCTCCGAGGATGTGATATTGTATTTTTCTTCTGTCTCTTTCAGACGTTCCCTGATTCTCTCCTCTTCCAGCAGGAACATATTGATATCATAGGTTTTCAGTTCTTCTTTTTTCTTTAAATATTCCCTTGCGGTCTCCGACTGTTTCTGAAGGGGCCCCAGCTGTTTTTCCAGCTCCTGAAGGATGTCGTTGACACGGGTTAGGTTCATCCGCTCCTCTTCCAGCTTCTTCACAGAAAGATTCTTGCGCCGTTTGAACTTCACAATTCCCGCTGCCTCGTCAAAGAGCTCTCTTCTCTCCTCTGGCTTCCCGCTTAAGATCTTCTCGATCTGGCCCTGGCCTATGATGGAATATCCTTCCTTCCCGATTCCGGTGTCATAGAACATCTCGTTAATGTCCTTTAACCGGCACGCAGCTCCGTTGATCAGATACTCGCTCTCCCCCGAACGGTAGAGCTTCCGGGTCACAGTCACTTCCTCATAGTCCACCGGGAGTTTATGGTCAGAATTATCCAGCGTGATCGCCACCGAGGCATAGCTTAAAGGCCTGCGGTTCTCCGTTCCGGAAAAGATCACATCCTGCATGCTGCCGCCCCTGAGCTGCTTCACCCTCTGTTCTCCCAGCACCCAGCGGACAGCATCAGCCACATTGCTCTTTCCACTCCCATTAGGTCCGACAATTCCTGTGATGCCGTTATGGAAATCAAATCTGATCTTATTAGCAAAGGACTTAAAGCCCTGTACCTCAATATTTTTTAAGTACATATAACACCTGCTTTACTTTTGTTTCCTGAGACGCAGAATCGCTTCGTATGCGGCCTGCTGTTCTGCCGCTTTCTTCGTCCGTCCGGTGCCTTTTCCAAGCACCTTCTCCCCGACGAGAACTTTCACCGAGAAAGATTTTTCATGATCCGGCCCCTGCTCCCCGGTAAGACGGTAGGAGACGCTTCCGCTCTTTTCAGCCTGAACCATCTCCTGGAGGATAGTTTTACTATCATAAAAGAGCTTTTTATTTTCCAGATCTGTCAGAACAAATCTGTGTATAAACTCTTTTGCACTAGTAAAACCACCATCCAGATACACTGCTCCGATCAATGCCTCCAAAGCATCCGATGTAACAGAATCCCTTCGTCTTCCGCCGGTAGCCTCCTCTCCTTTTCCGAGGAGAAGGTATCCTCCAAGACCGATATCCCTGGCGCACATCGCAAGGGACGGTTCGCACACCATACTCGCCCTGGTTTTGGTCAGCTCTCCTTCCGGCATCTGCGGAGAATCTTTAAACAAATACTCACTGGAAATCAGTTCCAGCACCGCATCTCCCAGGAACTCCAGCCGCTCATTGCACTTATATTTCGGAAGATTCTTTTCATTTGTATAAGAACTGTGCATCATCGCCTGTTTCAGGAGCGAGAAATCGTGAAATTCATACCCGATCTTCTGCTCTAGTTCTTTTAAGCTGCTGTTCATAATCTATATTTCCCTCTGTAAAACGAAAAAGCCCACAGGGGCTTTTTCGTCTCTTTCTAAAATCTATTCCACTGCTTTCTTGATCTGGTCAACCGCATCCTGAACCGTTACTATTTTCTCTGCTTCCTCATTGTCAATCTCGATGTCAAACTCTTCCTCAATCCCCATAATGATCTGGAAAATATCCAGAGAATCAGCTCCAAGATCGTCTACAAATGTAGTCTCCGGTCTGATTTCATCTTTCTGTACATTGAGAACATCAGCAATAATTTCCTGAAGTTTTTCGAATTCCATATTAATTCCTCCTTACACACTTTCTTTGTTTTCTTCCTGCGCCGTTTGAATCACTGCTTTTATTTTCTCGTTTATCTTCTGCTCTTTGAACGTGACGCACTGGATAATGGAATTGCACACTTCTCTGGAAGTCGAACTTCCGTGTGTCTTGACTACCAGGCCTTTAAGTCCCAGCAGCGGCGCGCCGCCGTACTCGCTGGCGTCAAAGTCTTTCATGGTGGCTTTCAGCGCCGGCTTCACAAGAAGAGCTCCGATCTTGCTTCTGAGATTCGTCATCATGCCTTTCTTGATCTTCTTTACCAGAGCGCCTCCCACACCCTCGTAGAGTTTGAGGATCACATTCCCGACAAAAGCCTCACACACAATCACATCCACGTTGCCGTAAGGGATCTCCCTCGCCTCAACGCTTCCGACAAAATTAATGTCCTTACAGGCCTTTAAAAGCGGAAATGTCTCTTTTACCAGGGCATTCCCCTTCTCTTCCTCTGCTCCGATATTTACGATTCCAACAGTGGGATTCTTCTTTCCCATCACACTCTCCATATAGATGGAACCCATCTTCGCAAACTGTACAAGATGAGAGGGACGGGCGTCCACGTTGGCTCCGCAGTCAATCAGCAGGGACACGCCTTTTAATGTGGGCAGAAGCGGCGCCAGCGGCGGCCTCTCCACTCCCTTGATCCTTCCCACAAGAACCTGTCCTCCCACGAGGACTGCTCCCGTGCTCCCGGCCGAAACAAAGGCGTCCGCCTTCCCGTCCTTAACCAGCTTCATGGCAACCACGATAGAAGAATCCTTCTTCCCGCGGATCGCCTTGACCGGCGGCTCCGCAGTCTCAATCACCTCAGTCGCATTCACCACTTCGATCTGATCTGACGGATAAGTGTACTTTGAAAGTTCCCCTTTCAGCACGCTCTCCCGTCCGGTCAGCAGAACCTGAATGTCCTTTCTCTGCTGCACTGCCTCTACGGCTCCCTTAACAATCTCAACAGGGGCATTGTCGCCGCCCATTGCGTCGAGAGCCACTCTCGTAACATCAGACATCTTTACTCCTCCTAACACTACTGAAAATATTCTACTGGAAAACATTATAAAAATCAACAAAAAAAAGACGCAAAACGCAAAGTTTTTACGTCCTTTTTCCTATGAAAGATTAGTCAACGGAGATGATCTCACGCTTGTTGTACGCGCCGCATGCCTTGCATACACGGTGAGGCATCATGAGTTCGCCGCACTTGCTGCACTTCACAAGATTCGGAGCGCTCATCTTCCAGTTTGCTCTTCTCTTATCTCTTCTTGCTTTTGAAGATTTATTCTTTGGACAGATTGACATAGGTTACACCTCCTTAAAATTCTTAAATAAATCACGGACAACTGACATTCTCGGATCAAGTCCCGGATCTTCACAGCTGCAGGATCCCGTGTTCAGATTCTGGCCGCACACACCGCAGAGTCCTCTGCAATCCTCCCGGCACAGCACCTTTTCAGGCCACTCTGACAAGATCTCCTGATAAAGCATTCTGTCAACATCAAGATGGTATCCGTCAATAAAATTGGATTCATCCAGCTCCTCTGTCAGTTCTGCGTCGGAGAGACCTGTGTCAACATGCTTTGTACAGTTTAAAACAAAATCATACCTGACATCCTCCAGGCACCTGTCGCACGGAATCAATACTGTGAATCTGGTATCCGCATAGATAAGCATCTCCTTATTCTTCACATGTTCCACACGCACATGCACCGGTTCGCTGTTTACCACCGGATACTCCCCGGACTTCGTCCGGACCGACTCCATCGTAAACGGCACAGTCTCTTCAACTGTCTTATGCTGGTCTGACATAACGTCTGATAGGTTAATCAACATAGTCATTACTCCTATTCATACCTAGACTATTATATCATGAGAATTTTGTTTGTCAACAAAATTTTTCACAACTTTACTCTAACAGTTGATCCCCGAAAAGGCAGGACAGCCAGCTCCGTCTCCGGAGCATCGCTGTCCTGTCCCAATCCCGTATTTAATTCCGCCTGCGCGGCCTATTATTTTACCAGAGCCAGTGTCTCACGCGCAATCGCAAGTTCCTCGTTTGTCGGAATCACAAATACTCTTACCTTTGAACCAGGCTTTGTAAGCTCAGCTTCTGTTCCTCTGAGCCCATCGTTTGTTTCTTTATCAAAATCAACGCCCAGATAGCCCAGATAGCTGCACACCTGCTCCCTTACATAGTCGTCGTTCTCGCCAATACCGGCTGTAAATACGATGTCGTCCACGCCGTTCATGGCCGCCGCGTAGGAGCCGATATATTTTGCGACTCTATAGGAGAATACATCCAGTGCGTTCTTTGCCTTTGCGTCTCCTGCGTTCATAGCGTCCGTCAGGTCACGGAAATCGCTGGAGAGTCCGCCGGAGAGTCCGAATACGCCCGACTTCTTGTTCAGGACATTCATCACGCCTGCGATATCCAGGTCCTCTTTCTGAGCAATATATTCCATGATAGCCGGGTCAATATCTCCGGACCGTGTTCCCATCACGAGTCCCTCAAGCGGCGTCAGGCCCATGGAAGTGTCCACAGATTTCCCGTTCAGAACTGCTGATACACTGGATCCGTTTCCAAGGTGGCAAACAATGGTCTTCAGATCTTCATACGGTCTTCCCATCACTTCAGCAGCTTTCTTTGACACATAACTGTGGCTTGTGCCATGGAATCCATAGCGTCTTACCTTATATTTCTCATAGTACTCATACGGAAGGCCGTACATATAAGCCTTCTCCGGCATTGTCTGGTGGAATGCGGTATCAAACACTGCAACCATGGGAGTTCCCGGCATCAGCTTCTCGCAGGCCTCTACTCCGATCATGTTGGCCGGGTTGTGAAGCGGAGCCAGCTCATTGCACTCTGCGATCGCTTTCTTCACTTCCTCTGTGATCACAACGGAAGATGCAAATTTCTCTCCGCCATGCACGACACGGTGTCCGACAGCGCCGATCTCATGCAGGTCTTTCACAACGCCTGTCTTTGGATTCATCAGCGCTTCAATAACATACTGGATCGCCTCTGTATGTGTGGGCATCGGCTTGTCCGACTTCTCTTTCTCTCCGCCTTCCGGCTGATAAGTCAGCCTTCCGTCGATTCCGATTCTCTCACAGAGCCCCTTTGCCAGCACTTCCTCTGACTCCGCGTTGATAAGCTGGAATTTCAGTGAAGAACTTCCACAGTTGATTACTAAAACATTCATTTTTCCTTTCCTCCAAACAATTTCTATTTCTTCTACATTGCCTGCGCCTGAACAGATGTGATTGCCACAACGCCCACAATATCCTCCGCGCTGCATCCGCGGGACAGATCATTTACCGGAGCTGCGATCCCCTGGGTCAGCGGTCCGTATGCCTCTGCCTTCCCGAGTCTCTGAACCAGCTTGTATCCGATATTTCCCGCATCCAGATCCGGGAAAATCAGTACATTCGCATATCCGGCAACCGAGCTGCCCGGCGCCTTGGAAGCCCCTACTTCCGGCACAATCGCTGCATCAAGCTGGAGCTCTCCATCCAGTTTCAGTTCCGGCGCAAGCTCATGAGCGATTTTCGTTGCCTCTACCACTTTATCAACATCCGGGTGCTTTGCGCTTCCCTTTGTTGAATGAGAAAGCATTGCCACAATCGGCTCGTGTCCTGTCAGAGTCCGGAAGGATTCAGCAGAAGAGATCGCGATATTGGCAAGCTTTTCCGGATCCGGGTTCTGCTCAAGGCCGGCGTCTCCGAAGATAAATGTTCCGTGGTCGCCCATCTCGCAGTCCGGTACTACCATAAGGAAGAAAGCGGATACAAGCTTTGTTCCCGGTTTTGTCTTAAGAATCTGAAGACACGGGCGAAGCGTGTCAGCTGTAGAATGACATGCGCCGGATACCATACCGTCCGCATCGCCCATCTTTACCATCATAACTCCATAGTAAAGATAATTGTTCAGAAGAAGCTCTCTTGCCTGTTCCTCTGTCATGCCTTTTTTCTGGCGGAGCTCAACAAGCTTTGCGATATACGCCTCTGTTTTATCGCTCTTTGCAGGATCTACGATCGCCGCTCCGGAGATATCGTATGTACCTTTGTTCTTCGCGATTTCCTCTTCGCTTCCCACAAGGATCAGGTCTGCAATACCCTCTTTTAAAACTGTCTCCGCAGCCTTATAAGTTCTTTCGTCCTCTGTCTCGGGAAGAACGATCGTCTTCTTATCAGATTTCGCTCTTGCCTTGATTTCATCAATAAATCCCATGTCTAAATTGCCACCTTTCATTTCTAATTCTCTGATTCATCTGTATTATAACTCAAAGGTTTTTTGTATACAAGGGGAATCCATGTGCATTTTCAAGTACAATCCCATGTTTTCCGGCAGAATGTTTATAAGTTTGTCACAAAAATAACGATCTATAGATGAAACATCACTGTCACAATCTTAAAGTAAACAAGGATCGTACAGGTATCCAGTATTGTTGTGATCAGCGGAGCCGCCATAATCGCAGGATCCAGCCCGATCTTCTTCGCCAGAAGAGGCAGGATGCATCCGATGCATTTGGCCATGCAGACCACCGCGATCATTGTTATCCCGAGAGCGACCGCAAGCATCAGATTCCGGTCATACATAATGCAGATCCGGATTCCGTTGACGAACGCGAGAAGCGCGCCCACCACAAGGGCCACCCGGATCTCTTTGAATATAACCCGGAAAATGTCTGCGAATTCGATCTCCCCCACTGCCAGGCCGCGGATGATCAGAGTGGAGCTCTGGGAGCCGCAGTTTCCGCCGGTTCCCATAAGCATAGGGATAAATGTGATCAGAACCGGCATGACCGCCATGGCGTTCTCATAATAGCCCAGGATCTCCCCTGTCACAGTCGCGGAGAGCATCATCAAAAGCAGCCAGGGCGCGCGGCTCTTTGCATGCTCCAGAACCGTTGTCCCGAAATACGAATCTTCACTCGGGCTCACACCGGCCATCATACTGATATCTTCCGTCGTCTCATCCTGCAGGACGAGCATGGCGTCGTCCACAGTGACGATTCCCACAAGGCAGTTCTCGTGGTCAATAATCGGAATTGCCACAAGGCCGTACTTGTTGATCATATTTGCCACATGCTCCTGATCATCCAAGGTGCGGGCATAGAGCACATTTTCATCCATGATCTCCCGGATCAGCCTGGATTCCCCGGCAGTCAGAAGATCTTTGACGTCTACCATACCGATGAGCTTCTTTTTCTCCGTCACATAACATGTGTAGATCGTCTCCTTATTGATCCCGACCTGGCGGATCTTTAAGATCGCGTCCGCCACGGTCATCTCTTTGCGCAGGCTGACATAGTCAATATTCATAATACTTCCCGCGCTGTCCTCCGGATACTGGAGAAGGGCGTTGATCTTCTGTCTCGTCTCCTCATCCGTCGCCGCCAGAAGCCGGTCCACCACATTGGCCGGCATTTCCTCCAGGACGTCCACTGTGTCATCCACGTACATCTCATCCATGACCTCTTCCAGCTCTGAGTCTGTCAGGGCATTGATCAGATCCGCGCGCATGTCGCTGTCCATGTCCGTAAACACTTCCGCGGCCTCTTCTTTCGCCAGCAGACGGAAAATAAGAGTTCTCTGCTTTTTATTCAATTCCTCCAGCGCATCGACAATATCCACGGGATGCATGGATTCCAGCTCCTCTTTCAGCTCTTTGAAATTATGTCCGTCAAGCAGGCGGATCATCTGCCCGACATCCAGCTTGTTTTTCTCTTCCATGCTTTCCCCTTTCTGCTGCAGCGGTATAGTAACGGTTCAGCCCCCGGCAGCCGCGGTAAGCGCGAAGTGCCATTTTTACCAGTGGCGCGGGCTGAACTGTTTCCTTTTTCCCTATAAAAATTTATCTTTTTATAGTATAATATGGAAGAAATTTATATACAAGGAGATTCTTATGAAAATTGTAGGCCTGATCACAGAATACAATCCGTTTCACAACGGGCATCTTCATCATATACAGGAAGCCAGAAGAGTCACAGGCGCAGACACCGTCATCGTTGTGATGAGCGGGGATTATGTCCAGAGAGGCGTTCCCGCCATCATGCCAAAACGGCTGCGGGCAGAGATGGCGCTCCGGTGCGGCGCCTCCGCCGTATTTGAGCTCCCGGCATGCTATGCCACCGGAAGCGCGGAATATTTTGCCATGGGCGCCGTCTCCCTGCTCAACAGTCTGGGGGTTGTAGATTCACTCTGTTTTGGCAGCGAGTGCAATGATCTGGGTGCCCTGTCCCATATAGCTGATATTCTGTGCAGGGAACCGCAAAAATATAAAGATCTTCTGAAAAAAGCGCTGAAAAAGGGAAGCTCTTTCCCCGGCGCCAGACACAGCGCCATACTGGAATATACGAACAGTACGAGCACAGCCTCCCTTCTGGACGATCCAAACAATATCCTTGGGATAGAATATCTCAAAGCGCTGAAAAGGACAAAAAGCTCTATTACCCCTTTCACAATCCGCCGGGAGGGGGCCCACTATCACGACCAGTCCATGTCAGAAGACAGCTTCAGCTCCGCTTCTGCCATCCGCTCTCTTCTGGCGTTTTCCGGGTCCTCCCTCTCAACCGACCGCACGGGAGGCACATTTGAGAACACTTCCTTCTCCTCCATCCTGGACCGGCTGGAAGACCAGGTTCCCGCCTCCTGCCTGGAGCTTTTAAAAGATTATCACCGGGTGCAGTACCCGGTCTATCAGAATGATTTTTCGATCATTTTGAAATACAAGCTGCTTAACAAACACCCCGCCGGCCTGATCCGCTATCAGGACGTCTCGGAAGAACTGGCGAACCGGATCTATGCCCAGCTGAATAACTTCTTTAACTATAAGCAGTTCGCGGAGCTTCTGAAAACGAGGGACACAACGCAGACACGGATCAACCGGGCGCTCCTCCACATTATGCTCGGGTTCAAAAAAGAAGATATGGAAGAGTACACCGCCGGAGGTTATCACTACTATGCGCGTCTTCTCGGATACCGGAAAGACAGGGCAAAAGTAATCAGCCGGATCGGAAAGGAAAGCCCTCTCCCGCTGCTTGCCCGGCTTTCCGATGCGGATGAACTGCCGTCATCCGGCCGGAAGATGCTGCGCAATGATATACTGGCGTCAAACTTATATGCGTCTGTTGTGACGGATAAATTCAGGACAGCGTTTCAGAATGAGTATAAGCAGGGGATTATTAAAGTATAACTCAGCTGTAAAAAAGTCAGATTCATTCTTTGGAGCTGCTGTGCACAGAAAAAGAGAGCAGAATTTCATCTTTCCGCTCTCTTTTTCGAACCACATTATATTATTCGCATATTCTACAGTCTCTTCGCAATCGCTTTGATAAACTCCTCGCTGTTTAACACCGTCGGATTCTCAATCGTTGTGATCAGCGCCAGGTCTTTTGTCATCTCCCCGGCCTCGATTGTATCAATGGTCGCCTTCTCCAGCTTATCCGCGAACTCCATCAGCTCTTTGCTGCCGTCCAGCTCGCCGCGCTTTCTCAAAGCGCCTGTCCATGCGAAGATGGTCGCCACAGAGTTGGTGGAAGTCTCCTCGCCCTTTAAGTGCTTGTAATAATGGCGCTGCACAGTTCCGTGAGCAGCCTCGTACTCATAGTATCCTTCCGGAGATACAAGCACAGAAGTCATCATTGCGAGAGAACCAAACGCAGAGGATACCATATCGCTCATTACATCGCCGTCATAGTTCTTGCACGCCCAGATGTATCCGCCCTCTGACTTCATCACACGGGCAACCGCGTCATCAATCAGTGTGTAGAAATACTCGATTCCGGCCGCTTTAAACTTCTCATCAAATTCTGCGTCATAGATCTCCTGGAAGATATCCTTGAATGTATGGTCATATTTCTTGGAGATCGTATCCTTGGTTGCGAACCAGAGATCCTGCTTTGTGTCCAGAGCATAGGAGAAGCAGCTTCTCGCAAAGCTCTCGATGGATTTATTCAGGTTATGCATTCCCTGTACGATTCCCGGTCCGTCGAAGTTATGTACCAGTTCTTTTGTCTGGGTTCCGTCCTCAGCCGTATACACAAGCTCAACTTTGCCCGCTCCCGGGATCTTCATCTCAGCGCCCTTGTACACATCGCCGTAAGCATGTCTTGCGATAGTGATCGGCTTTTTCCAATTCTTCACGCAGGGCTCAATCCCTTTAACAACGATCGGAGCGCGGAATACGGTTCCGTCCAGGATGGCACGGATTGTACCGTTGGGGCTCTTCCACATCTCTTTTAAATCATACTCGTCCATGCGGGCCGCATTCGGAGTGATCGTCGCACATTTTACCGCAACTTTATATTTCTTTGTAGCGAGCGCAGAGTCAACCGTCACCTGGTCGTTCGTCTCATTTCTGTGCTCCAGCCCAAGATCGTAATACTCTGTCTTCAGATCAATATAAGGGATGAGCAGTTCATCCTTGATCATCTTCCAGAGAATCCTCGTCATCTCGTCCCCGTCCATCTCTACGAGGGGTGTTGTCATCTTGATTTTTTCCATTCTTGTCTCCTCCTGTTTATTCATTCGGCTTTTCTTTTCCTCATCTGGTTCTAAGCAGCCGGTCCATTCACGCAGATTAGTACCCCTGCTTTTTCAAGTTCTGCATCACATGCATGATGTGCTCGTTTGCAAGCTGTTCCGCCATCTCCGGATCCCTGTCCTTTATAGCTCTTAAGATCTGGCGGTGCTCCCGGATCGATTTCCTCGCACGGTCCTCTGATACGATGGAAGATTTCCTCGCTGCCTGTACGTAATTGTGGAAATCTGTCAGTACATGGCTCAATATCCTGCTCCCTGACGCCTCATAGAGGATCGCATGGAATCTTCCGTCCAGAGCCGTGATCTGTTCTGTATTAAATCCGCTCTCCTTTTTCATCTGAAACTCAGACAGGAGAATCGCCTCTTCAAGCTCATCCAGCTGCGCTTCCGTAATATGTTCAGCCGCCCAGCGCGCGCACAGGCCCTCCAGCATAGAGCGGATCATATAGATATCCCAGATATCCTTATGAGAGATCCCGGTCACATAAGCGCCTCTGTTGGGAATGATTGTCACAAGTCCTTCCAGCTCCAGCTGCCGGAGCGCCTCCCTCACCGGAGTCCGGCTCACCCCCAGTTCTTTTCCTACGGTATTTTCCCTAAGTTCATCATTTTCCTTGTACTTTCCGCTTAAGATGTCCTCACGAAGCTTCTGGAAAACCCGGCCGCCCAGGGAATGATCCTGATATTCTTCCATGTAAAGTCCTCCCGGTCACAATGTCACGTGCAGTTCGTCACACACACTGTCTATTCTCTCAACTAATTCCTCATCTGTCAAGACCGTAACTCTCCCGTCCTCGTATTCTTTGTCCACCCATTCTTTTATGCGCCGTACAAGCTCAGAGTTCTTATCTACCTGACGGTCTCCGGCAAGTTTGTAGTACGCGTTAATCCAGTACGCGATTCCCGCAGTCCCGGATGTATTGGATACAGAGACGAGAGCCGGGCGGTTTAAGAACTTATCCGTGTCGAATATATTATAGATTTCTTCGTTTTTCAGCATTCCGTCCGCATGGATGCCCGCTCTGGTCACATTGAAATTCTTTCCCACAAACGGAGTGCGCGGCGGGATGTGATATCCGATTTCCTTTTCATAGTACTCCGCAAGCTCTGTGATGACAGTAGTATCCATGCCGTCCAGAGTTCCCCGAAGCTGCGCGTACTCAAATACCATAGCCTCCAGCGGCGTATTTCCCGTGCGCTCCCCGATTCCAAACAGGGAGCAGTTCACTCCGCATGCCCCATACAGCCACGCCGTAGTAGAATTGTTCACCGCCTTGTAGAAATCATTGTGCCCGTGGAACTCGATCAGTTCGCTTGGCACGCCCGCATGAGTCATAAGGCCGTAAATAATGCCCGGAATGGATCTGGGAATCACAGCTCCCGGGAAATTCACACCATACCCCATGGTGTCGCAGACGCGGATCTTCACAGGGATCTGATACTCGTCCATCAGCTTCATCAGCTCCAGGCAGAACGGGATCACAAAGCCGTAAATATCTGAACGGGTGATATCCTCAAGGTGGCATCTCGGCCTTACACCTGTCTCCATACACTCTCTCACAACAGAGAGATAATGCTCAAGCGCCTGCTTTCTCGTCATTTTCAGCTTATAAAAAATATGATAATCCGAACAGCTCACAAGGATTCCTGTCTCCTTCAGGCCGATCTCTTTCACCAGCTCAAAGTCCTTCCTGCTCGCCCTGATCCAGCTGGTCACTTCCGGGAACTCGTATCCTTTTTCAAGACATTTGTACACAGCATCTCTGTCTTTCTTACTGTACAGGAAGAATTCACTCTGGCGTATCTTTCCCTTTGGCCCGCCCAGACGGTGCAGATAATCATAAATCGTCACAATCTGCTCTGTTGTATAGGGAGCGCGGGACTGCTGGCCGTCCCGGAATGTCGTGTCCGTAATCCAGATCTCATCCGGCATATTGTGAGGCACGATCCTGTCGTTGAACGCGATCTTCGGTATCTCATCATAGTGGAACAGATTCCGGAACACATTCGGCGTATCCACATCCACAAGCGGATAGATATGCTCCTCCAGTTCCAGAAGATTTGTGTGCTTGTTCAAAAATACTTTTCTGTTTTCCATCCTTAGTCTCCCTCCCGTCCCTGAAAGGCGGACAACGTCCCGGGACAAGTGCTTTTTATCTCTGTTTTGTATCCTCGTATAATTGTATACAATCATACAATCATTGTCAACAAAAAAGTGCAGCTATTTAGCGCAATAATCTTTTCCGTCAAAATGTGTCCGGAAGCGGAGCGGATATTTTGTAACGCGTATTCTGATGAAGGGAACAGAAGTTCCATGCTTCGTTCCGGAATCTGGGAAGAATCTAAGAAGCCGAAGAGTTGTTTAACAGCAAAGCGGTACGCCGGGGAACTCGTTTCACTCAGACAACCCCGCCGTACCGCTTAACAACACCTCTCCGCCTTCTAAGATCTTCCAACAGATTCCTCCAAAGGCGCATGTCCCTCCTGTTCCCTCCCTCAGATTATACGCTCAAAATATCCGCTCCGCTTCCTGCGCTTTTCCAGACGGAAATGTTATTGCCCTAAACAGAGCTGTAAAGCGCAATTTGGCGCGGCGTGAGGGCTTTTCGTTGCGAAAGTCTTCCGGCCGCGCCTTACTTCTGGAAGCTATATATTCACTGATGTCCAATTTAGAAAGCCCAGAAAACAGCCCTATTTCGAGAAAAATTCTGCGGTGATGGAGGAGGACTCCGGGCGCCTTCGGAAGGGGATTAGGGAAAGTTAAAGCTGCGGTGACAGACGTTAGGAATGACGGTGGAATTGTTTGAGCGGATGCGAGTTGTCCACCGTCATTCCTTGCATTTAGTCTGTCGCCGCAGCTTTTAGATTCCCTTATCCCCTGGAGCGAAGCCCGGAGTCCTCCTCCATCACCGCAGAATACGTTTTTAAAATAGTCTCTGTTTTCGGACGTTTATGATCCAGACGTAAGTGAACTATATAGCTGTTCTTAACGGATTACTCTTACTTTTAGAACTCCATTCACGGACGCAAGCTGTTCTTCTACATCTGCCGGGATTTCTGTGTCCACATCCATCATTGTGTATGCATATTCTTTACGGCTCTTATTTGTCATAAGAGAGATGTTAATGTTTTTATCTGCCATAAGGCCCGTGAACTGTCCGAGCATATTCGGGATGTTCTTATGGAGGATTGTGACACGCGGTCCCTCTCCTTTTGCTCCCATATTGCAGTCCGGGAAGTTTACTGAGTGGGTGATATTTCCATTTTCGAGGAAATCCCTCACCTCTTCTGCAGCCATCTTCGCGCAGTTGTCCTCAGACTCTTCTGTAGAAGCGCCCAGATGCGGGATTACGATTGCCCCCTTCACTCCTACGATTTCCTTTGTCGGGAAGTCTGTCACATAGCAGTGTACTTTTCCAGATACGAGAGCGTCTACGATGTCCTCCTGGTTCACCAGCACGTCACGGGCAAAGTTTAAGATAACAACGCCTTCCTTCATCAGGCCGATCGCGTTTTTGTCAATCATGCCCTTTGTATCGTCTGTGGCAGGTACATGTACTGTGATATAATCGCAGTCCTTATAAATCTCATCCGCTGTCTTTGCATGATAAATGTTTCTGGACAGCCGCCATGCAGAATCAACAGACACATACGGATCATATCCGTACACTTCCATGCCAAGGCTGATCGCGGCATTCGCCACGAGGACACCGATGGCGCCAAGGCCGATTACGCCAAGTTTCTTCCCCTGGAGTTCAGTTCCCGCGAAGGCTTTCTTCTTCTTCTCCGTAATCTTCGCGATGTCGCCGTCTTCTTCGTACTCCTGCACCCAGTTAATGCCTCCGATAATATCGCGGGCAGCGAGCAGCATTCCGGCGATCACAAGTTCCTTTACACCGTTCGCATTCGCGCCCGGAGTATTAAACACAACAATTCCTTCTTCCGCGCATCGTTCAAGAGGGATATTATTCACACCGGCTCCGGCGCGCGCGATGACTTTTAATTTCTTTGAGAACTCCATATCGTGCATCTTGGCGCTTCGCACCAGAATGGCGTCTGCGTCGTCTGCATTCTCCGTATTCACATAATTTTCATCCAACTGGCTCAGTCCAACCTGAGAGATCGGATTCAGGCAATGATATTTAAACATCTTACAGATTCTCCTCTTCGAATTTTTTCATGAACTCTACGAGCGCCACAACGCCCTCATACGGCATTGCATTGTAAATGCTTGCGCGCATGCCTCCCACAGTTCTGTGGCCTTTCAAGTTTTCAAGTCCGGCTTCCTTCGCTTCTTTGACAAACTTCGCGTCCAGATCCGCGTCTCCGGTGACAAACGGCACGTTCATAAGTGAGCGGTCTTTCGGAACAACCGTGCCTTTGAACAGTCTGCTCTGATCCAGGAAATCATAGAGCACTTTCGCCTTTTTCTCATTCTTCTCTTTCATAGCCTCAAGCCCGCCCTGAGCCTTGATCCATTTAAACACCTTTCCGCAGATATAGATGCCGTATGCCGGCGGTGTGTTATAGAGGGATTTTGCGTCCGCATGAGTCTTATATGTAAGCATGGTAGGCGTCCCCGGAAGCACATCCTCGGTAATCAGGTCTTCACGGATAATGACAATCACAACACCGGCCGGGCCGATGTTCTTCTGAACTCCGCCGTAGATGATGCCGTACTTTGTCACATCCACCGGTTCTGATAAGAAGCAGGAGGACACATCCGCGACAAGCGTCTTTCCCTTTGTATTCGGAAGCTCTTTAAACTTTGTCCCGTAGATTGTATTGTTCTCACAGATGTACACGTAATCCGCATCCTCAGACACCGGGAGATCCGAGCAGTCCGGGATATAGGAAAACGTCTTATCCTCAGAGGATGCGATCCGGTTCACCTTGCCGAATTTCTCCGCCTCTTTTGCCGCCTTCTTCGCCCACTGTCCTGTGATGATATAGTCTGCCACGCGGTTTTTCATCAGATTCATAGGGATCATCGCAAACTGCTGGGAAGCGCCTCCCTGCAGGAACAGCACCTTATAATTATCCGGAATATTCATCAGATCCCGGATGTCCTGTTCTGCAGTTGTAATAATCTCCTCAAAAGCTTTGGAACGGTGGCTCATCTCCATAACGGACATCCCTGTCCCGCGGTAATCCAGCATCTCCGCCGCCGCTTCCTTAAGCACTTCCTCCGGCAGCACCGCCGGTCCCGCTGAAAAATTATACACTCTGCTCATTTTCCTTACCTCCTGTTTATATGAAATTATATCCTGTGATCCCGTCAGAAATGCGTCCTGTTCTGCAGTCTGCCTCTCCTTCTCATCCACAGTTGCAGGACATTCTATTTTCCTGCCATGTCTTCCTCGTCAAAGGCGTCGCTGATGGCCGCGCCCGGGGCCACCATGGGCCACACTTTATCATCGCTGTCGATCTGACAGTCAATCACCACCGGCCGGTTCAGCGTCAGCGCCCGCTCAAGGGCAGCCCGGAATTCTTCCTGCGTTTGAGCACGAATTCCTTCCGCTCCCATGGCTTCTGCCAGCTTCACAAAGTCCACCGCGTCTCTGAGGACCGTCGCGGAATATCTCTCGTCATAGAAGAGATCCTGCCACTGGCGCACCATCCCAAGCACATGATTGTTCACTACCACCTGAATCACTGGGATGTGATGACGCACGGCAGTCGCGATCTCATTCATATTCATCCGGAAGCATCCGTCCCCGGCTATATTGATCACTGTTTTGTCCGGGCGGCCCGTCTTGGCTCCGAGGGCCGCGCCGAGGCCGTACCCCATTGTTCCCAGCCCGCCGGAAGTCAGAAGTGTTCTCGGCTTTGTATATTTATAATACTGGGCCGCCCACATCTGATGCTGCCCCACCTCTGTGACAATCAGGGCGTCCCCTTTCGTCTGCCTGTAGATCTCCTCTACAATAAAGGGGCCTGTCAGAGTATCCGGATGATATTTCAGCGGATACTTTTCTTTGTAGCTCTGGATTTTCTGAAGCCACTCTGAATGATTCTGCTGCTTCAGATGCCTGTTGAGCACTTTCAGCACTTCTTTGATATCTCCTACAATCTCCTCAGTGACAACCACATTCTTATTGATCTCCGCAGGATCGATATCAATCTGAAGGATCTTCGCGTTTTTTGCAAAGGTCTCTGTATTTCCGGTGACACGGTCGCTGAATCTTGCTCCAAGCACAACCAGAAGGTCACATTCACTGACCCCATAGTTGGATGCCTTTGTCCCGTGCATGCCGAGCATCCCTGTATATCTCGGATCTGTCCCCGGGAATGCGCCCTTTCCCATCAGGGAATCTGTCACCGGGGCGTCCAGCTTATTTACGAACTCCATAAGTTCCTTGCTGGCGCCGGAAAGCACGGCTCCTCCTCCCACAAATACAAAAGGCTTCTCCGACTCTTCCAGCATGGACACTGCCTTTGCATACGCCCCTTCATTCATATGCGGGAATTCCGGAATATATTTCCCCGGTTCTTCTTTCTGATATTCTGTCACCGCCGCGGTCACATCTTTCGGGATATCCACAAGTACTGGTCCCGGCCTTCCGGTCTTCGCGATGCGGAATGCTTTGCGGATCGTATCTGCAAGCTTTGTCACATCTTTAACAATAAAATTGTACTTTGTGATTGGCATTGTGATACCGGTAATATCGATCTCCTGGAAGCTGTCCTTGCCAAGCAGGGAAACGCCTACATTACATGTGATCGCCACAATCGGGATGGAATCCATATAAGCCGTGGCAATCCCTGTCACTAGATTGGTCGCTCCGGGCCCGCTGGTGGCCAGGCACACACCCACCTTCCCGGTCGCCCTGGAATAGCCGTCCGCGGCATGGGAAGCTCCCTGCTCGTGGGAAGTCAGAATATGGCGGATCTCATCCCTGTGCTTATATAATTCATCGTACACATTCAAGATCGCTCCGCCCGGATAACCAAATACCGTATCCACGCCCTGTTCTTTTAAACATTCGATAACGATTTCTGCTCCGTTTAACTGCATGTTGCACTCCTCATTTCGTATTTTCTATTCCTTTCCCGGAACCTCCAGGATAGCGCCGCGGTTCCCGGACGTAACCATAGCAGCATATCTCGCCAGGTATCCTGTCTTCACCTTCGGCTCCCTCGGCTGCCATTTTGCCCTTCTTGCCGCCATCTCTTCCTCAGAGATATCCAGCTCCAGCTTAAGCTCCGGAATATTGATCTTGATAATATCGCCCTCCTCTACCAAAGCGATGGGGCCGCCTACCGCAGCCTCCGGTGACACATGTCCGATGGACGCTCCCCGGGATGCGCCGCTGAATCTTCCATCTGTAATCAGCGCTACTGTGGAGCCAAGGCCATATCCCGCGATGGCAGATGTAGGATTTAACATCTCCCTCATGCCCGGGCCTCCTTTCGGCCCTTCGTAGCGGATCACAATCACATCCCCAGGATTGATCTTACCGCTCTTGATCGCCTCAGTGGCTTCCTCGTCACTCTCGAAAATCCTTGCCGGCCCTTCATGGACAAGCATCTCCTCACACACCGCGGAACGCTTTACGACGCTTCCGTCAGGCGCCAGATTTCCCTTGAGTACGGCCAGTCCTCCGGTCTGGCTGTACGGGTTGTCAATCGGACGGATTACTTCCGGATTCTTGTTCTCACATCCCGCGATATTCTCTCCTATGGTCTTTCCTGTGACAGTCATGCAGTCTGTGTGCAGAAGGCCTTTCTTATTCAGCTCGTTCATAACCGCATACACGCCGCCCGCCTCGTTCAGATCCTCGATATAGGTGTGCCCGGCCGGAGCGAGGTGGCACAGGTTCGGCGTCTTTTCACTGATTGTATTTGCAAAGTCAATCTCAAAGTCCATGCCGATCTCATGAGCGATAGCCGGGAGATGGAGCATACTGTTCGTGGAGCATCCCAGTGCCATGTCAACCGTCAGCGCGTTCAGGACCGCGTCCTCTGTCATGATATCCCTTGGACGGATGTTCTTTCTCACCAGTTCCATCACCTGCATGCCCGCATGTTTTGCGAGCTGCAGCCTTGCAGAATAAACTGCCGGGATGGTGCCGTTGCCCCTAAGTCCCATTCCCAGCGCCTCTGTCAGGCAGTTCATGCTGTTGGCCGTATACATGCCTGAACAAGAACCGCAGGTCGGACATGCCTTGTTTTCAAATTCACAGAGATCTTCGTCTGTAATTTTGCCTGCGGCATAGGCGCCGACTGCCTCAAACATACTTGAGAGACTTGTTTTGCCGCCCTTTACATGCCCTGCAAGCATCGGGCCTCCGCTGACAAAGATCGTCGGAATATTGACACGGGCCGCCGCCATAAGCAGTCCGGGTACATTTTTATCACAGTTTGGAATCATAACCAGACCGTCAAACTGATGGGCCATGGCAAGAGCTTCTGTTGAATCTGCGATCAGATCCCTTGTCACCAGGGAATATTTCATCCCGATATGTCCCATGGCGATCCCGTCACATACCGCAATCGCCGGCACTACAATCGGGGTGCCTCCTGCCATTGCCACTCCCATTTTTACAGCTTCTGTAATTTTGTCCAGATTCATATGTCCCGGTACGATCTCATTATAAGAGCTGACCACGCCGATCAGCGGTCTCTCCAGCTCTTCCTGAGTCATCCCAAGAGCATTGAACAGGGATCTGTGCGGCGCCTGCTGGACGCCTTTTGTCACTGTATCACTTCTCATCTGTCTTTCCTCACTTTCCTGAACTTTTTGTCTATAATGATTTTATCTTCTCTGCTATTTAATATAAGAGCAAATCCTGTCTCCCATCTCTTTTGTGCCGATCTGCCTCTTTCCTTCTGACATAATATCAATCGTCCTATATCCGTCTGAGAGCACACGGGAAACAGCATTTTCAACGGCGTCCGCCTCCCGGTCCAAATCAAAAGAGTACCTCAGCATCATAGCCGCGGAAAGGATCGTTGCGATAGGATTTGCAATGCCTTTTCCCGCAATATCCGGAGCAGATCCGCCGCTCGGCTCATAAAGTCCGAACTTTGTCTCATTTAAGCTGGCGCTTGGGAGCATTCCGATGGATCCCGTCACCATGCTGGCCTCATCTGAAAGGATATCTCCGAACATATTCTCTGTCAGGATCACATCAAACTGTGCCGGATCTTTTACAAGCTGCATTGCGCAGTTGTCAACCAGCATATGCTCCAGAGTCACTTCCGGATAATCAGCAGAGACTTCCTCCACAACTTTCCTCCAGAGGCGGGAAGAATCCAGCACATTAGCTTTATCAACGCTGGTCACTTTCTTTCTTCTCTTCATGGCAATGTCAAATCCGCGTTTTGCAATCCGGCGGATCTCGGTCTCGCTGTATGTAAGCTCATCTTTTGCCACAAGCACGCCGTCCACCTCTTCGGTGCTGCGTTTTCCAAAATAAAGACCGCCGGTCAGCTCGCGCATAATCATCATGTCAAAGCCTTTTTCAGAAATCTCTTCCTTCAGCGGGCACGCTCCCCGAAGTTCCGGGTAGAGCATCGCAGGCCTTAAATTTGCAAAAAGGTTCAGCCCCTTTCTGAGGCTGAGCAGACCTGCTTCCGGGCGCTTCGCAGGTTCCAGCTGATACCAGGGAGACGTCTTCGCGTCTCCTCCGATAGAGCCCATCAGCACTGCCTCGCAGTTTTTCGCGGTCTCCAGCGTCTCCTCTGTCAGCGGGACTCCGTTCACGTCAATGGACGCGCCGCCCATCAAAAGCTGCGTATAAGAAAAGGAATGTCCGTATGCCTCTGCGATCCTGTCAAGCACTTTTAAAGCTTCATCCACGATCTCAGGGCCGATTCCATCCCCTTTTATCACTCCGATCTTCATATCCATAATTCTTCATCCTTCCAAATGTGAAATATTACTGTTTATCATACCGCATTTTAAGATCTCTTTCAAGAGTTTCACCGAAAAAATAGAGGGCACTCTGTAACACTCGTTACTATTCACAACTTACAGGATCAATGGTTTGAAGCGTGTCATTCGCAAAACCGCGCTTCGTACTTATCACAGATGCCGCAATGCATCAGAAAAGAAAAAAGCCGGATCCCCCGGCTTTTTCATCTCTTTACCTTTACTCCGCATTCGGCTT
This sequence comes from uncultured Mediterraneibacter sp., assembly GCA_944384505.1. Lineage (GTDB taxonomy): Bacteria > Bacillota > Clostridia > Lachnospirales > Lachnospiraceae > Mediterraneibacter. Next base: position 13,740 of record CALWTQ010000017.1, on the reverse strand, counting down.
TTCGATCTGTGCAATCGCTGCTTTCTGCATCGGAATACGGCAGTTTTTATTGTTTCCAAATTCCACGATCACGTCATCTTCTGTAATGTCAATGATCACACCATAGAATCCGCTTGTTGTCAGGGCTGTATCTCCCACTTCCATGGACGCCAGCATAGACTGAACCCTTTTCTGCTCCTTCTTCTGAGGACGCATGATCAGGAAATACATCACACCAAACATAATCACAATCCAAAACAGCATAACCAGTGTTTCATTCATAATAATAACTTCCTCCTGTTTTACTATCCACAATAAAATTACTATACACAAAAAAGGAGGATTCTTCAAGAGAATTTCCAATATTTTTTAATTCAGCTATTTAGTTCACTAACGCCCTGCTACAAAACTTCCGAAAACAGCAACTATTCCTAAAACGTATTCTGCGGGGATGGAGGATGGCTCAGGACTTCGCTCCAGGGAATAAGGGAAACTAAAAGCTGCGGCGACAGACTAAATGCAAGGACTGACGGTGGACAACTCGCATCCGCTCAGACAATTCCACCGTCAGCCCTAACGTCTGTCGCCGCAGCTTTAACTTTCCCTAATCCCCTTCCGAAGGCGCCCGTCGCCATCCTCCATCCCCGCAGAATCTTTCTCGAAATGAGGCTGTTTTCTGGGCTTTACAAATCGGGAGTCAGTGAATATACAGCTGCTATGCAAAGCAGGCGCGGCCGGAAAGCTTCTCAGCCGAAAGTCCCCAAGCCGCGCCAATTCGTGCTTTACAGCTCATTTGAGGCAGTAACATTTCTGACAGGAGATGCGCAGGAAGCGGAGCGGATGTTTGAAGCGTAAGTTTTTGGAGAGGGGGCGTGTGGGGACTGTGACTTTGGAGGAATCTGATGGAAGATCTTAGAAGTCGGAGAGCTGTTGTTAAGCGGCGCGCAGGGATTGTTTGAGCGAAGCGAGTTGCCCGGAGCGCCGCTTTGCACTTAAACAGCTCTCCGGCTTCTTAGATTCTTCCCGGATTCCGGAACGGAGCAGTACACGCACGTCCCCTCTCCAAGAACACGTTTCAAACATCTGTTCCGCTTCCGGACGTGAGTCATAAGAAATGGTAGTGAACTAAATAGCTGACATGCCCTCCAGCTTTGCTTTTTTGTAGGCTTTATAGTTCCCCGCCTCGATTGCATCGCGGATTTCTTCCATCATCGTATTATAAAAATACAGGTTGTGGAGGACGCACAGTCTCATCCCCAGCATTTCCTTTGCCTTCAGAAGATGCCGGATATAAGCTCTGCTGTAGCTTCTGCAGGCCGGACATCCGCAGCCTTCCTCAATCGGCCGCTCATCCAGCTCGTATTTTGCGTTAAAGAGATTCATCTTCCCGTGATTTGTATATACATGTCCATGTCTCCCATTTCTCGACGGGTACACGCAGTCAAAGAAGTCAACCCCTCTGTCCACGGCCTCCAGAATATTGGCCGGGGTGCCCACGCCCATCAGATAAGTGGGCTTGTTTTCCGGAAGATGCGGCACTACCGCATCCAGAATACGGTACATATCCTCATGGCTCTCTCCTACCGCCAGACCCCCCACCGCGTATCCGTCCAGGTCAAGCTCGGAAATCTGTTCCGCATGCGCAATGCGGATATCCTCGTATACGCCTCCCTGATTGATACCGAAAAGCATCTGATGAGGATTGATTGTATCCGGAAGGGTGTTCAGTCTTTCCATCTCCGCCTTGCAGCGCTTCAGCCAGCGGGCAGTCCGCTCCACAGAATTGGCAATATATTTTTTATCCGCCACACTGGAAGGACACTCGTCAAAAGCCATGGCGATCGTTGACGCCAGGTTTGACTGGATCCGCATGCTCTCCTCCGGCCCCATGAAAATCTTTCTCCCGTCTACATGGGAATGGAAGTGCACCCCCTCCTCTTTGATCTTCCGCAGGGAAGCGAGGGAAAATACCTGGAATCCGCCGGAATCTGTCAGGATCGGCTTGTCCCAATTCATAAACTTATGGAGCCCGCCCAGTTTCTTTACGATCTGATCGCCCGGACGCACATGGAGATGATAGGTATTCGACAGTTCCACCTGCGTCTTTATTCCTCTCAGATCATCTGTAGAAACCGCCCCCTTAATCGCAGCCGCCGTTCCCACATTCATAAACACCGGCGTCTCTATCGTCCCGTGTACTGTATGGAGTCTTCCGCGTTTAGCCTGTCCGTCCTTTTTCAACAGTTCATACATATATTAACCTCATATCTTTTAGTAGTGAATGACAACAGGAGTCCCTGCGCTGAGCATATTGAAGAGATTTCCCGCCTGATCCAGCGGCATATTCACACAGCCGTGGGATCCGATCGTCTGATACAGGCTGCCGCCGAACGCGGGCTGCCATGTCGCGTCGTGGAAGCCGTGCCCCTGCCATGTAAACGGCATCCAGTAGGCAACCGGAGTCTCATAGATCGGTTTTCCGGTTTTAGAATCCGTCTCTCCCTTCAGCGTAGCATTCCTCTCCGTATAGAGGATGTCATACACACCGGCGGGCGTCTGTCTGTCCGGAGTGGGAAGCCCCGTCACGACATCTGTCTCAAGCGCAACAGATCCGTCCACAATATACCACATATGCTGGGTGGACAGATCCACCTCCAGATATGTTGTCCCCCAGTCCTGCGCGGAATGGGACGCAGCTGTCTGTGCGTAGGCAGGCTCCCGCGTTGCAGTCTCTCCATTTTTGATGCTGTTGATCAGGTTCTGTGTCTCCGTGTCCTCGTCAATGGACCATCCATATGTACCCCCGGATACTTCAGCAGTCTTTCCCGTCGGCGTTGTGATGGTTCTGGTGGAGCCCACAGTATCATATGTGCTGCCAAACTCTCTCATCCATTCTCGCACCGCGTCTTCATTAAATGTAACCTGCATATTATCATCATAGGAAAGCCATGTGGAAATCAGCGTCTTATCCACGACCACATTCTCTGTCATCGTATATGTGACGCTCGCCTTGCAGTACTCATTCATTGTATCACATGCTTCCTGGACTTCCGGCGAATCTGATGTATATTTAGGCAGTTTATAGCACTCTTCCTCCAGAAGGTCAAGGGTGGGTTCAAACTGGGCAATGGCTGTCCCGATTTTCTGAGACAGCACGTCCATGTCCACCGCAGTCCCGTAAGATTCCGGCTCTACAACAAAAGAATTCCCGTCAAATTTCGGATATGCGGAAACCGGCTCCGTCTGCTCGCCTGTAACCGCCTGAATATTCTGAATCTTATCATTCAGAGCTGTTTCATCATAGTCTACACTGATCGTCACGTCCGTTGAAGACCGTGAGAAGAACGCCTTCACCCACAGAAGAGGGTTCTGGGCTTTAAGAGCGTCGTCAATCTCTGAGTTTTCTTCATATACAAGAGAAATCTCCGATCCGTCAATTACATCCGTAGTATTGTCAAGCTCAATCAGGGTCAGCTGATAATCCTGAACCTGCTCTTTAAAATATGCCTCCACATCTTCAGCGGTTTTCCCCGAGAAATCTTTCCCGTTGATCGTCGTATTTATATAGAAATGGCTGATAAAGAAAGCAGAAATCCCCAAATAGATCACTAGCAGTCCACCGACAATACTTCCCGCAATGATCCACGGTTTCTTTCCCATTGCCCTGATTCCTCTTTTTCTCTTTCTTTTTCTTCTTTTGCTCATTCTCGCTTCCCTTCCGCGGGCTGTGCCCGTTCTGCCCTTATCGGACAGATCCGGGGCGCTGTCGTCTTCTGCCTCGTCTGATTCAAACTCCTCAGATTCTTCATCCGACTCCGGGATCCCCTCCTCTATATCTGAGAACCCTTCGTTCTCAGAAGCATCTTCCGCAGTGTTCTCTTCTTCCTGTATATCTATTTCCTCAGGACGTTCCTCTTCCTGTATATCTGCTTCTGCAGGATCCATGTTCTTCTGATGTAAATATGGCTGGTCTTTTTCGCTTTTTCTGCTCATCAGTTTGTCATCTCTCCTTTTTTACACAGTACTCGCCAACATTATAGTACGAAAAGCTTAAAATGTACAGAAAATTCTGTATATCTTAAACTAAATTTAAATAATCTTTCCGTCTTCTGCCGTCAGGCCGCAGATTTCTGCCCGCATAAAAATCAGCCCGTTTTTTTCCTTGCCTCCCGGCCCAACCTCCTTTATAATTGGTTCTGTTATCATACATGGATTCAGAAAGGAGACACATTCATGAGCGGTTCATCATTTGGTACTATATTCCGCGTCACTACATGGGGCGAATCTCACGGTCCCGGCGTCGGCGTTGTGATTGACGGATGTCCGGCCGGCCTTTCGCTTCAGGCCGAAGACATCCAGGTTTTTCTCGACCGGCGCAGGCCCGGCCAGAGCAAATATACTACAAAGAGAAACGAGACCGATACCGTAGAGATTCTTTCTGGAGTATTCGAAGGAATGACTACCGGCACTCCGATTTCTCTTCTCATCCGCAACCAGGACCAGCGTTCAAAAGACTATGGCAATATCGCCACGCTCTTCCGCCCCGGACATGCGGATTACCCGTTTACGGAAAAGTATGGGTTCCGTGATTACAGAGGCGGCGGACGCTCTTCCGGCCGTGAGACCATCGGCAGAGTAGCTGCCGGCGCGGTTGCGTCACTTCTTTTAAAAGAGCTTGGCATCACAGTCCGGGCATATACAAAAGCCATTGGGCCGGTTACTGTAGAGGAAAAGGATTACTGTTATGACCATATCACTCAGAACAGTCTGTATATGCCAAACAATGACGCTGCGGAGCAGGCCGGAAAATATATCACATCTCTGATGGCGAAGTGTGATTCCTGCGGAGGTATCATCGAGTGCACTGCGGACGGGCTTCCCGTCGGTCTGGGGGAGCCTGTCTTTGACAAGCTGGATGCGCTCCTCGCTCAGGCGGTCATGTCTGTGGGCGCGGTAAAAGGCGTGGAGATCGGCGAAGGATTTGCCGCATCCGCTTCGGTCGGAAGCGTAAATAATGATTCCTTCTTCTCAGAGCCTGCGGATACCGCATCTGACAAAGGAAGCAGCTTAACTAGCAAAGAAGACCCGCGCCGTCTCATACACAAGAAGACCAATCACGCCGGCGGCGTTCTCGGCGGCATGAGCGACGGCTCCCGGCTCATCTTAAGAGCGGCTGTCAAACCGACCTCCTCCATTGCACAGCCCCAGCATACCGTAGACATACACGGGAACAACACGGAGATCGTCATCCGCGGCAGACATGATCCGGTTATCGTTCCCCGGGCCGTGGTTGTTGTGGAATCCATGACCGCCCTCACACTTGCAGATCTGCTGCTGAGGAATCTGGCCTCACGGATGGATAATATCAAAAAAGTTTATAATTAATGCCTGCGGACTGCTCTGTGCTGTGCACTTCCACAGTCCCGGCATTATATAAATTAGACTGTAAAACGCAGCGTTTCGTTGCATTTTACAGTCTATTTTTTAGCGTTGCCGTCTGATATTTATATCATCTGCTGCCCGCAGTCAGTGTTATCCGAAATATTTTACTCCGGATTCGAAGATTTTCATATCCTGCTCTCCATAGATGTTTATGGCAACGGAATCGCCGCGGCGCTCAGAATGAGCCATCTTGCCCAGCACTCTGCCGTCCGGGCTCGTGATTCCCTCAATCGCACAGTAGGATCCGTTCACATTCCACTCTTCATCCATCGTAATGTTTCCTTCCGGATCACAGTACTGGGTTGCCACCTGGCCGTTTTCAAACAGGCGGTTCAGCCACTCTTTTCCGGCCACGAACCGTCCCTCGCCGTGGGAAGCCGGATTGGTATATACGCCGCCAAGCCGCGCCTCTGCAAGCCAGGGCGACTTATTGGTTACAACCTTCGTATAAACCATCTTTGAGATATGCCGTCCGATAGTGTTGTAAGTCAGAGTCGGAGAATCTTCCTTCTGACCCGTGATCTTCCCTCCCGGAACCAGGCCAAGCTTAATCAGCGCCTGGAATCCGTTGCATATGCCAAGAGCAAGACCATCCCTCTCACTTAACAGCTTCTCTACCGCTTCCTTGATCTTCGCATTCTGGAAAGCAGTAGCAAAGAACTTCGCAGATCCGTCCGGCTCATCGCCCGCGCTGAATCCTCCCGGGAACATAATCATCTGTGCCTGACTGATTGCCTTCTCAAATTCCTCCACAGAACTTCGGATATCCTCGGCATCCAGATTGCGGAACACCTTTGTGATCACCTTTGCGCCTGCACGCTCAAATGCCCGTGCGCTGTCATATTCACAGTTTGTCCCCGGGAATACCGGAATGAACACCGTCGGCTGAGCGATCTTATGGCTGCAGATGTGAATCTCCTTCGTGTCATAAAGCTTTTCTTCTACGGCAAGATTCTCGCTCTCGGCCGATTTTGTAGCAAATACGCTCTCCAGAGTTCCCGTCCATGCCGCCAGCGCTTCGTCCATACCGATCGCTGTATTCCCATATTCAAATGTTCCCCGGTCTGTCACTTCACCGATCACTGTATAAGTAATCTGCAGATTTCCAACCTGTCCGTCTTCCACTTCCGCAATGAGATCGCCAAATGCCGGAGCGAACACGTCTCTCGGATCCACATTATGCTCAAGCTTCACACCCATCTTATTTCCGAAGGCCATCTTACTTACCGCGGCCGCAATACCGTGACGGTCCAGCGCGTATGCTGAAATAATGCGTCCTGCCCGGATATCTTCTGTAAACTTCCCATACTGCTCCGTGATCTGATCGTATACCGGCAGGTCGTTCTCATCGCGCGCGATCCGCAGCCATACCAGCTTGCTGCCGGCTTTTTTCAGCTCCGGCGTTATGATATCCTTTTCAACAGCCATATCCACCGCAAAGGAGACAAGTGTAGGCGGCACATCGATATCCTGGAAGGTTCCGGACATACTGTCCTTGCCTCCGATGGACGGGAGACCGAAGCCGATCTGTGCGGCGTATGCCCCTAAAAGAGCCGCGAACGGCTGGCTCCATCTCTTCGGATCTTCCGACATACGACGGAAATACTCCTGGAAGGTAAACCGGATCTTCTTCCAGTCTCCGCCTGCCGCAACGATCTTAGCGACAGACTCCACAACCGCATAAACCGCGCCGTGATACGGGCTCCAGCTTGACAGATAAGGATCGAATCCATAACTCATCAGAGACACGCTGTCTGTCTGTCCGTTCTGAACAGGCACTTTTGCCGCCATTGCCTGGGTCTCTGTCAGCTGGTACTTTCCTCCGTGAGGCATAAACACAGATCCCGCCCCGATAGAGCCGTCAAACATCTCAACAAGCCCTTTCTGCGAGCATACATTCAAATCGCGCAGAGTATTCAGCCACTCTCCCCGCACATCCGGGATTTCCCGGCGGACAAATAGGCTCTCCTCCTTCTTTGGCATCTCCACTTCTACATTCGTCTCCTGATGGGCGCCGTTTGTATCGAGGAATGCGCGGGACAGATTGACAATCTCCTTTCCTCTCCAGATGAGAACAAGCCTGGGTTCTTCTGTTACAACAGCAACCTCTGTGGCCTCCAGGTTTTCCTCTTTTGCATATGCCATGAACTGTGCCACATCTTTCGGATCCACAACAACTGCCATTCGCTCCTGGGACTCAGAAATTGCGATCTCTGTTCCGTCCAGTCCTGCATATTTCTTCGGGACCTTGTCGAGTTCTACCCGAAGTCCGTCCGCCAGCTCTCCGATGGCAACGGATACTCCGCCGGCTCCGAAATCATTGCACTTCTTTATAAGCCGGCTCACTTCTTCCCTGCGGAATAACCTCTGGATTTTTCGCTCTGTGGGCGGATTACCCTTCTGTACTTCCGCGCCGCATGTCTCAATGGACTCCTCTGTGTGCACTTTGGAGGAACCGGTCGCGCCGCCGCAGCCGTCACGCCCGGTTCTGCCGCCAAGCAGGATGATGATATCCCCCGGATCCGAAGTCTCGCGGATCACCGCCCGCCTCGGAGCCGCTCCTAATACCGCGCCGATCTCCATGCGCTTTGCCACATAATCCGGATGATAAATCTCCTTGACAAGCCCTGTAGCGAGTCCGATCTGGTTGCCGTAAGAGCTGTAGCCATGAGCCGCCTCCCGCACCAGTTTCTTCTGGGGCAGCTTTCCTTTCAGTGTGTCCTTCACAGATACTGTAGGATCTGCGGCTCCGGTCACACGCATAGCCTGATATACATAGGTACGTCCTGAGAGCGGATCGCGGATCGCGCCTCCGAGACAGGTCGCCGCGCCTCCGAAAGGTTCAATCTCCGTCGGATGGTTGTGTGTCTCATTCTTAAAGTTAATCAGCCACTCTTCCTCAACCCCGTCCACCTTGATGGGAACAACGATACTGCACGCATTGATCTCGTCCGACTCTTCCTGATCCTTTAGTTTTCCTTCTCTTTTCAGCCTGCGCATAGCCATCAGGGCAAGATCCATCAGACAGATGAACTTGTCCTCACGTCCTGCAAATATCTCGCTGTGGTCTTTCAGATATTCTCTGTATGTTTCCTCAATGGGCTCTCTGTAATCTCCCTCATCAAACTTTACATCCTTTAATTCAGTTGAGAAAGTCGTATGACGGCAGTGATCAGACCAATACGTGTCAAGGACACGGATCTCCGTCACCGTCGGATCCCTGTGTTCTTCTTCTCTATAATAATTCTGGATATGGAGAAAGTCTTTAAAAGTCATGGCAAGTCCGAGAGAATCATACAATTTTTTTAATTCTGCTTCCGGCATACTCTGGAATCCGTCATATACTTTGATGTCCTCCGGCTCATCAAAAACCGCAACAAGAGTCTCAGGCTTCTCCTGCGCCGCCTCTCTTGAGTCCACCGGATTGATGCAGTGGCGCTTAATGGCTTCAAACTCTTCATCTGAAATTGCCCCCTCGATCACATAAGTGGTTGCCGTGCGGATCACCGGGGACTCATCTTCTTTAATAAAACGCACACACTGTTCCGCAGAATCCGCTCTCTGGTCAAATTGTCCGGGAAGGAACTCCACGGAAAAGATGCGGTTCTCCTCTTCAGCCGGGAACTCTTCCCGGTACAGAATATCTACGGGCGGTTCCGCGAACACGCCTTTGCACGCTTTCTCAAATGTCTCATCGGACAGATTTTCCACATCATACCGTATAAGCGTCCGCACTCCTGTCACATTCTGAATTCCCAGATAATGACGGATCTCATGGCGCAGTTCTTTTGCGGCAACGGCAAACTCCGGTTTCTTCTCCACGAACACTCGCTTTACATTACTCATATGCAGTCACCCTTCTACCTTTCTATGTTTAATGGCTGTTTTCCCCTCTGGAGCACGCGGGGCTTCTGTCTGTATCGTATCACAATTCAGCTCATTAGTATAATTAATATAATTAAAAGTTTGTGATAAGCAGAACTAATGTAACATCAATTTTCTTTTTTACGGGCAGAGATCCTGGAAATAATTCCCGGCGCCAGGCTGAGCGCCAGAAGAATTATCAGCATTCCCGCGAATATCGCTCCGATCCGCATGACCATATCGTAGAACAATCCCTCCGGGAGCATCCGGATCATATAATCCTCCGCCGGATCGAAAAGCCAGAGATCATTGTCAAAGAAAATATGATGAAACTGCACAAATACAGCATTAAAATCAATCGCACAGGCAATCCCCAGCAGGATTACTGCCGCCGCGCACAAAATCAGCGCCCTCTGATAAGAACGCGGAAGGATCCTTCTTATGTCCGCCCGGCTGAAAACAAGAATAATAAGACACACCGCTGCCACAACGCAGGCGCCTGCCCGTATATCCAGTCCCCCGATAAACAGATCCCTCACCTCTCCCATATGAAACCGGTCCTGTTCATTGAAGAAATCCTGCTCTTTTCCTTCCACTGTAGTAATCACAGAGAGCTCGTCCCTGTCTCCTCTCAGATAAGCCATCATCTCCCGCGTTACATACATGGTGTCATCCATGGTCATACCCAGATCCGAGAGTACGTCATACTTCTCGTACTCCTGCCGGTACACGTCAAAATCAGCATACATCCCGATCTCAAAGCTGGTAATCAGCGCGGCCACGATAAGCGCGAAGGCGAAAATCAGCCCGGCAAGCGACTGGAACCATCCGATATTCTTTGTTTTCAGATTTTTTTCTTGTGAAGTCATCGCCATATGCAGTCCTTTCATATGTTGTATTTTCCTTTTATTTCGCTTATAATACAAGCAGTACTTATAAGGAGGTCTAATGATGATTGATATCAATTATGAACTATATAAAGTATTTTACCACGTTGCGTCAACACTGAACTTCTCGGAAGCCTCCAAACAGCTCTTTATCTCCCAGTCCGCTGTAAGCCAGTCGATCAAAACACTGGAGCGAAAGCTGGATCAGACGCTGTTTATCCGCAGTACAAAAAAAGTACAGCTCACACCGGAAGGCGAAATTCTGATGCGCCACATTGAACCTGCCATGAATCTGATTCAGAAAGGAGAAGCCCAGCTTTTAGACGCCGCATCCACCGGCGGACAAATCCGAATTGGAGCCAGCGACACGATCTGCCGCTACTTTCTGATCCCTTATCTGGAACGCTTTCACAAGGCATTTCCGGGAGCGCATATCAAAGTGATAAACCAGACTTCCATGAAGTGCGCGGAGCTGTTGAGAAACGGGCTTGTGGATCTCATTGTTGTCAACTATCCCAACAATCATCTCGGAACAAACGCATCTGTCATGAGAATCAAAAAATTCCGGGATGTATTTATAGCGGGAAATACTTTCCGGGATCTGGAGGGAAAAACCCTCTCCTTTAGCCAGCTCCTGCGCTATCCCATCCTTATGCTGGATAAAAACAGCACAACCAATGAATTTCTCCACCAGGTATTCCAGCAGCATCAGCTTGACCTGGTTCCCGAGATCGAACTGACCAGCAATGACCTGCTCATCGATCTTGCCAGAATCGGGCTTGGCATCGCCTTTGTCCCTGACTACTGTGTCTTAAATAACCAGAAGGACATCTTCATCCTGGATACAAAAGAAGAACTTCCGGAGCGGGAACTTGCCATCGCCTACAACGAACAGCTGCCTCTCTCCCGCGCCTCAACGGAATTCCTCAGCTATTTCCAGAACTCATCCATATAGCCCTTTAGAGAGTCCGCGCTGCACGTTTGGACTCTCTCCCATTCTCTGGGAAAAATCTCGCGGTACTGCCTCTGTCTGAACCTCTCGTCAAGAAGAAGGATCAATCCTCTGTCCTTTTCTGTGCGTATTACTCTTCCCGCGGCCTGGAGCACCTTATTCATGCCCGGATAGAGATATGCGTAGTCAAATCCCCTGCCTTCTCTCTCATCAAAATACTGACGGATGATCTCTCTGTCGTTACAGACCTGGGGCAGTCCGGTTCCCACAATCACCGCTCCGATCAGTCTGTCTTCCGTCAGGTCAATACCCTCGGAAAATATACCGCCCATCACGCAGAACGCCACCAGGCTTCCTTCCCGCTTTTCCTCAAACATAGCAAGGAACTCTTCTCTTTCCTGCTCTCTCATACTCTGAGACTGAATCACAGAATCCATCCCGTCCGCCTCCGCCAGGAAGTAATCATACACCTCTTCCATGACTTTATATGAAGGGAAAAAAGCGATATAGTTCCCTGTTCTTGCCTGTGCCGCTTCTATAATATACCCTGCAATCTTCTGATACATACGGGCGCCCCGCATTGTATACCTTGTGCTCACATCCTGGCCCAGAAGGACAAGTCTGTTCTCTTTTGGGAATGTAGACTCTGCATAGATCGCATAGTCGTCCTCCACCGTGGAAAGCAGCTTTTTATAATAGTGGATCGGGAGCAGTGTGGCAGAAAAAAAGACTGTTCCCGCTCCATATTCCAGGTAAGCTTTCAAGTTCTCCGCCGGATTCACACAGAACAGCTTCACCTTAAACCTGCCCCCTGCTTCTAATTCACTGTACACCACATAATTTTCATCCAGTATATCATGTATATTAATAAAAGAACGGATCTGGAAATAGAGATCAAGGACCTGATCCCTGACATTTTCCTCCTCCGGCTCCTCCAGAAACCGCTCCATCTCAGTCAGCACATTCATCAGCTTCAGCGCGATATGAGAAACATTCTCCAGAATCCGGCAGCTCTCACACTCCTTTTTAAGCGCCAGAAACTGACGGTTCACCTCCTCCAGCCTCTTTGTCAGAACAGAGTCCCTGTTTTTCACAAGACGCTTCACCTCAAGCAGATCTTCCTTATAAAGCTGGGCGCTGTACATCTCTCTTCCACGCTCTACAAGATTATGCGCCTCATCAATGAGAAAAATATATTCTCCTCCGCCGCCTTCCGAAAAGAAACGTTTCAGATGAGCGTTGGGATCAAATACATAGTTATAATCGCAGATCACCGCATCCGACCATGTAGAGAGATCCAGGGAAAGTTCAAAAGGGCACACCCTGTATTTCACTGCCTGCTCCTCTATTGCCTTCCGGCTGATCTCGTTCCCGGTTGTAATCAGGTCAAATACAGCGTCATTAACACGGTCAAAATGTCCTTTTGCATATGGACATGCATCAGGATTACAGACCGTCTCCTCGCAGAAGCAGATCTTCTCCTTTGCCGTAAGTGTGATCACCTTCATCAAAAGTCCCTGTTCCTGCATAATCCGAAACGCCTGCTCCGCTACAGTCCTTGTAATCGTCCGGGCCGTCAGATAAAAGATTTTATCTCCCAGTCCTTCTCCTACTGCCTTCACAGCCGGAAACACTGTTGAGATCGTTTTTCCCACTCCTGTTGGAGCCTGTATAAACAGCTTTTTCTTTCGCAGGATCGTCCGGTATACAGCCGCCGCTACATCACGCTGTCCCTCTCTGTAAGGGAACGGGAACTCCGTCATATGAATCGAAGCGTCTCTTTTCTGCTTCCATTCAATCTCAAACCGGGCCCACTTTTCGTATTGATGTATAAGATCTTCAAACCATCCGGATAATTCCTCCGTCCTGTAACGGAATGTAAAATGACGGATCTCCTCTGTCTCCAGCTGGCAGTATGTCATCTGGACACCAATCTCATTCAGCTCATGCTGTACCGCGTAAATATAGGCGTAGCACTTTGCCTGTGCCAGGTGTACGTTCACCGGCTGTTCCACAAGAGAAAGATCTCTGAGCACTCCTTTAATCTCGTCAATCGTATAATTGTTGTCTGCTTTTTGAATAACCCCGTCTGCCCGTCCCTCTACCTGGATCGTAAAATCCCCGCATGGAATCCGCATCTTCATACTCACCTCAGCGTGGTATTCCGGTCCCATGCGCCTCTGAATCTTCCGGTGCAGACGCCCGCCCATCAGCATGGCGTCTCTGTCCGGTCCTCCTCCAGTCCTGCTGTCAATATCTCCTTCCCGGAGAATGAATTCCACAAGATTACGGACAGAGATACGGACAATCTTTTCTTCGTCTTTCAATTCCTGCATCCGTTCTCCGACTTCTTCCTTTCTGCCAAAAACAACGTACACCGGACGGCAGACTTGCAGCACACTTCTGCATCGTGCCGTTCCTTGCGCATCATCGATATCATAGCACAATTGCCGGGAGATGTGAACAGGTCAGCTCTTCAGCTATAAAGTTCAATAACACCCTACTGCAAAACGTTCGAAAACAGGGGCTATTTCTAAGGCGTATTCTGCGGGGATGGAGGACGACTCAGGGCTTCGCTCCAGGGGATAAGGGAAACTAAGAAGTTCCGGCTGCGGA
>CALWTQ010000016.1 GCA_944384505.1 uncultured Mediterraneibacter sp. | reverse complement strand
ACAGAATACGTATCGCAAACCATCCGCTCCGCTTCCGGACGTGAGTCACAGAATATGTTAGTGCACTAAATAGCTGTACCACCTCACAGCAGATTATAGATCTCCGGGAACACCTGGACGCTTCTCTTCAGAATTCCTTTGACATACGCGATCATTATTCCATAATTTGTCATTGGCACTCCCTGATCGTCCGCGCAGCTCAACCTGTACTTCATCTCCCGTTCGTTCAGCATACAGCCCCCGCAGTGAATAATCAGTTTATACTTTGTCAGATCATCCGGAAATTCTGTCCCCGATGTTGTCTCTATCTGAATCTCTTTCCCTGTATATTCTCTGATCCATCTCGGGATCTTCACCGTCCCGATATCATCGCACTGCCTGTGATGGGTGCACCCCTCACTGATAAGCACGGTATCCCCATCTTCCAGTGCATCAAGAGCAGTTACGCCGCGCACCGCCTGTTCCAGATTCCCCTTATACCGCGCCATTAGGATCGAAAAGGAGGTGAGCAGAATATCCTTTGGCGTATCCTCTGCCACCTGCTCGAATGCCTGGCTGTCCGTAATCACCATCTTTGGCTTTGATGCAAGCTTTGAAAGGGCGTCTTTAAGTTCTTTCTCCCGTACCACAACAGAAACAGCCCCCGCTTCAAGGATATCCCGGATGGTTTGCTGCTGGGGAAGGATCAGTCTTCCCTTCGGCGCGGCAGAATCAATCGGCACAACAAGAACTGCCACATCTGCAGGTTCAAGAAGATCTCTCACCAGATATTTCTCCGGTTCCTCCGTTTTTGCTATAAGCGCGATCCGTTCTTTCAATTCATGGATCCCTTCCCCGGACGCGGCGCTCACAGCAAGCATCTGAGAATCATCAAGATCAAACTTTTCCCGAATCTGTTTCTCCATCCCCGGCGCCATTAGTTCCTTCTTATTAACAGTTACAACAAAAGGAATCCCCTTTTTTCTAATCCGCTCCAGAAGGGCCGCATCTTCCTCCGATACCCCGACAGCTCCGTCAATCACCAGGACCGCAGCATCCGTTTTATTAAGCACCTGATAGCTCTTCCTGACGCGCAGGCCGCCCAGTTCTCCCTCATCATCTATTCCCGGTGTGTCCATCATCACAACCGGGCCCAGGGGAAGCAGTTCCATTGACTTATACACCGGGTCAGTAGTGGTTCCCTTCACATCAGAGACCACAGCCAGATCCTGCCCCGTCACAGCATTCATTACGCTGGACTTTCCGGCGTTCCGCCTTCCAAAAAAACCGATGTGTACCCGCTCCGACATTGGCGTCTGATTCATGCTCATCATTCATCCCTCCATTTTTCTTATCTATATCTGATTGAAATTCATTCGATCAACGATCCTGTTTAAAGGCAGGGGACAGGATATTACACTCCTGCCCCCTTGCATCAAATCTTCTTATTTTACTGTAAGTCTGTGGAACTTTTTCTTCCCTTTTTTCAGGATCAGTCCATCCCCTTCGAAAGCATTCTTCTCGAATACAGCCTTAATATCTGTAACCTTTTCTCCGTCCACAGAGGCTCCTCCCTGCTCTACTGTACGTCTTGCCTCTGATCTGGAAGATACCAGCCCGGCCTTTACGAGCATGCTGAGAATATCAATATTTCCTTCCGCGAAATCCTCCTCCGCAAGCTCTGTTGTCGGCATCTCCGCGGCATTTCCCTGGCTGAACAGCGCTCTCGCGCTCTCCTGAGCCTTCTTTGCCTCTTCCTCGCCATGCACAAGTTTTGTCAGCTCAAATGCAAGGATTTCTTTCGCCATATTAAGCTGAGCTCCCTCCCAGGAATCCATCTTGTCAATCTCCTCAAGAGGCAGGAATGTCAGCATACGGATGCACTTAAGCACGTCCGCGTCCGCCACATTTCTCCAGTACTGATAGAACTCAAACGGCGAAGTCTTATTCTCATCCAGCCACACAGCTCCTGACTGAGTCTTTCCCATCTTCTTGCCTTCTGAGTTCAGAAGAAGAGTGATCGTCATAGCGCCCGCGTCCTCGCCCAGCTTTCTGCGGATCAGCTCTGTGCCCCCCAGCATATTGCTCCACTGGTCGTCGCCTCCGAACTGCAGGTTACAGCCATATTTCTGGAACAGTGCGTAAAAGTCATAAGCCTGCATAATCATATAGTTAAATTCAAGGAAGCTTAAGCCCCGCTCCATTCTCTGCTTATAACACTCAGCGGCAAGCATGCGGTTTACAGAGAAATGAGGTCCGACCTCACGGAGAAGCTCAATATAATTCAGATCAAGAAGCCAGTCCGCATTATTAACCATCAAGGCTTTTCCTTCCGAGAAATCAATAAATTTGCTCATCTGTTTCTTAAAGCAGTCACAGTTGTGCTGGATCTGCTCCGGCGTCATCATACTTCTCATATCAGTCCGCCCTGACGGATCTCCGATATATCCTGTACCGCCGCCGATCAGCGCGATCGGCTTATTTCCGGCCTCCTGCAGTCTCTTCATCAGGCACAGCGCCATAAAATGTCCCACATGAAGGCTGTCCGCCGTCGGATCAAAACCAATATAGAATACAGCCTTCCCGTTGTTCACAAGATCACGTATTCTCTCTTCATCCGTCACCTGGGCGATCAGTCCTCTCGCCTGAAGTTCCTCATAAATACCCATTTTTCTTCTCCTTTTATCAATAATTGTGTTCAGAAATAAATTGAAAAAAACGTCCTTATCGCTTTCGCAATAAGGACGAATCTTCTTCGTGGTACCACCTTAATTCACCGGAAGTTCTTCCTCCGGCCTCTTCGGTGTGTTAACGTACACCAACCCGTCGCAGCCTACTCGTTCTCTGTCGTCAGCCCTTTCGGTGCGAAGCTCCGGGATGTATTCACAAAGTCCTGATCACGCGCCTCTCATCAGCCGGCTGCTTTCTGTCTGTCCGGTTCTCTGTTACTTCTTCCCTTCACAGCTTGTATCATATGTGGCAATCTTAGCTTATGTCCGCAAGTTTGTCAAGTACCCTGCGTACCTTTTTCACCTTTTCCGGATCCGTCTGCCAGATCTCGAATTCGTCAACCCCCGGAATCCCCATGGGGACGCCTTCCCTTCGGAAATCCATCCGGCTGTCCAGCACACTCTTTCCTGACATATGAAAGGATTTTATTTTCGTCTGGCGCGCCAGGTCATAAATCACACTGTCGTCAATCCCTGCTCCCGCCAGAAGTTCGATCCTGCCCCGTGCCTTTTCTTCCAGCTCCGCAAGCAGTCTTCTCCCTTCCCACGCGGAACTTTTCTGCCCGCTTGTAAGGATCGTATCAACTCCCATTTCAACGCATTGTTCCATGGCTTCAAATGGATCCCGGCACACATCAAATGCCCGGTGCATCGTCATCTTCATACTGCCGGCCGCTTCTCTCAGCACTCGCATCTGTTCCAGGTTCAAGACTCCATCCGGCCTAAGAATCCCTGTAACAATGCCGTCTGCTCCCAGATCCCGGAACATCTCTGTCTCTTCTTTCAGAATCCGGAACTCATAATCATCATAACAGAAATCTCCGAACCTGGGCCGCAGAAGCACACGCACCGGAAGACCGGTCTCTGCTTTCACCTGCCGGAACAGCGCAGGAGAGGGAGAGAGACCTCCGATCACCAGCGCAGAACAGAGTTCCACTCTGTCCGCTCCTCCCTGCCGGGCCGCGGCAGCAGATCTCACGCTGTCCACGCACACTTCAAGAAGATATGCCATAATGCCTCCCTACATCTTAGACAAAGCCGCCTGATCCGCAACGACCACAACATCTTGATGCAGCTGCAGAATAGAGCCCTGAACCTTCGGAGTCACCGGTCCGCGCAGAACCTTTGCAAGAGCATCCGCCTTGTCCTCTCCGTTTACAATCAGAAGGATCTTCTTCGCTTTCATGATAGTTCCTATCCCCATCGTATACGCCTGTCTCGGCACATCGTCCGCAGAGGCGAAAAATCTCTTATTCGCCTCGATCGTGCTCTCTGCCAGATCCACGCAATGTGTCATCTTTTCAAAATGATCCGCCGGCTCATTAAATCCGATATGTCCATTGCGCCCCAGCCCGAGCAGCTGAATGTCAACTCCGCCCATGGACGCGATCAGCGCCTCATATCTCGCGCACTCTTTTGCCCCGTCCGCTTCTGTTCCATCCGGCACATTCGTGTTCTCCAGCTTTATGTTCACACGGTCAAACAGGTGCTCATGCATAAAATAATAATAGCTCTGATCATTCTCTCTCGTCAGCCCCTTATATTCGTCCAGATTCACAGTCTTAACTTCTGAGAAATCAAGATCTCCGTTCTCGTATTTCTCCACAAGCGCGTCATACGCGCCGATGGGAGTGGATCCTGTGGCCAGCCCCAGAACACAGTCCGGCTTTAATATCACCTGCGCAGCCAGAATATTCGCCGCTTTCCTGCTCATCTCCTGATAGTCCTTCACCTCATAGATCCTCATGTTACCATTCCTCCTCATATAAAATTCACCGCAGAACAGGTGCAAAAAAACCAGATTCCCGAAGCATAAAGTCAGACTTTATTACTTGAAAATCTGGTTTTGTCTTCCTCGACCCTGCTGTGTGATATTGTTAAGGTAATACTAACAATGCCCTGAGGAAAAGTCAAGTAAAACAGCGGCGGCAGCCGCAATAAGTACGAAGTACGGTTTTACGAATGGCGCGGACTGAACTATTGCCATTCAATTCCCACAAGCGTCAGTCCCTGAGGCGGCGCCGTCATCCCGGCCTTCTCCCGTTCTTTCGCCTCGAGCATCTCCTTCACCCGCTCCGGCGGATATGCCCCTCTTCCTGCTCCCATCAGCGTACCCGCAATGATGCGGACCATATTATAGAGGAATCCGTTTCCGCGCACCGTAATCGTGATCAGGTTTTCCTCCCTCTCAATCGTCAGTTCGTAGATTGTCCGAACCGTATTTTCCACCTCCGACTGCGCGCTGCAGAAACTTTTAAAGTCATGCTCGCCTTTCAGATATTCCGCCGCTTCTCTCATTCGATCCACATCAAGAGGGAACGAGACATGCCACGTATCCCTGCGTCTCACCGGATCTGGCATCTCCTGGTTCAGAATCCGATACTCATATGTCTTCACAGAATCGCAGCGCCTCGGATGCCAGTCCGGGCGCACCTCCTCCGACTTCACCACCACGACGTCTTCCGGCAGCTTCCCATTCAGGGCATAGGCGATCCTATCGGGCGGGATCGGAGAATCCGTATCAAAAACCGCCACATTCCCCCTGCCATGCACTCCCGCGTCTGTACGGCTTGCACCGATCACCACGATCCTCTCACCCGTCAGTTCCGACAGCGCCCGGTTTAGTTCCCCCTCTACAGTAGGCCCGTTATTCTGGATCTGCCATCCGCAGTAATCTGTACCGTCATATGCAACGGTCAGTTTCACTCTCCTCATAAATCCTCCTAATTATAACGCGCCATTGTGACGCATCTCCTAGAAAATCCAGAGCTTGAAAGGCACAAATCTTCCAACCACAAAAATAATCACAACATACAATAAAGTCAGAGTATATGCAGCTCTGTCTCTGCCGTGATATTTCAGAGGTTTCATCTTCGTCCTTCCTTCTCCGCCGTGATAGCATCTCGCCTCCATGGCAAGGGCCAGGTCATTCGCGCGGCGGAAAGCGGACACGAAAAGCGGCACCAGAATCGGCACCATAGCTTTCGCCCTCTGAATAATATTCCCGCTCTCAAAGTCAGCGCCTCTGGCCATCTGCGCTTTCATGATCTTGTCCGTCTCCTCCAGAAGAATCGGAATAAAGCGCAGGGCAATGGACATCATCATCGCCACCTCGTGTACCGGGACATTTACCTTGTTGAGCGGATGGAGCAGCTTCTCCATTCCATCTGTCAGCCCGTTGGGCGACGTTGTGAAAGTCATAATCGAGGATCCCGCTACAAGATACATCAGCCTCACCGCCATAAATACTGACGTGCGCAGTCCCTCCTCCGTAATCGTAAAAATCCAGAAATGTTCAAGCGTACCTCCGCCCCTTGTCAGGAACAGATTCATAACCACGGTAAAGAGCAGAAGGATCACAATAGGCTTAAGTCCTTTTAAAATATATTTTAATGGAACGTTTGAAAGATGGATCACCATCCCCAGGAAAACTGTGGCGCACACATATCCCAGCAGACTGTTCTGAATAAAAAGGGATACCAGAAACAAAAGAGTGCAGACAATCTTCACCCTGGGGTCCAGGCTGTGGATGCGGCTCTGTGCCGGGTAATATTGTCCGATTGTAATATCTCTTATCATGCCAGTGCTCCTTCTTTGCCGCGGAATGCTTTCATAATCTCGTCCGCCGCCTCCTCTATAGTTGTCGCGTCCGGATCCACTTCAAATCCGTGCGCTTTCAGGTCATGCATCACATAGGTAACCTGCGGCGCCGCAAGCCCCACCTTCTCCAGCTCCCTGTAATGGCGGAATACTTCCCTGGGCGTTCCGTCCAGCATCTTCTCCCCGTGGTTCATGACAATAATCCGGTCCACATACCGGGCCACATCCTCCATACTGTGGGAAACCAGCACTACCGTCATTCCCGTTTCCCTATGAAGCTTCTCAATCTGATCCAGGATCTCATCTCTGCCTTTCGGATCCAGCCCGGCTGTCGGCTCATCCAGAATCAGCACCTTCGGCTTCATGGCAAGTACACCCGCGATGGCCGCGCGGCGTTTCTGCCCGCCTGAGAGTTCAAACGGAGACTGTTTATAGTACTTCTCCGGGAATCCCACCAGTTCCAGGGCTTCCCTGGCGTTCTTCTCACATTCCTCCGGCGAAAACCCCTGGTTCTTCGGTCCGAAACATACGTCAGTCAGCACATCTACCTCAAAGAGCTGATACTCCGGATACTGGAACACAAGTCCCACCTGGCTTCTGAGCTTTCTCATGTCATAGTCGTTATCATAAATGTTTTTCCCCTCGTAGAGAATCCGGCCCGATGTGGCTTTCACCAGGCCGTTCAAATGCTGGATCAATGTAGATTTCCCCGATCCGGTGTGTCCGATAATTCCTACGAACTGTCCCTGAGGGATTTCAAATGAAACATCTTTTAACGCCTGCTTCTCATAGGCTGTTCCCGGGCTGTATACATAATTCACATGTTCTAACGTAATCGACATAATGCTTCCACCAACTCTTCTCTTCTCAAAATTCCCCTGGGCACGTCAAGTCCCCGTTTCCGCAGCTCCTCTGCCAGCATCGTCACCTGCGGAACATCCATCCGGTAGGATTTCAGCTCGTCCACCCGGCTGAAAATCTCTCTCGGCGTCCCGTGCATAACAATATGCCCCTCATCCATGACAAACACCTGATCCGCAGCAATCACTTCTTCCATATAGTGGGTAATCAGGATCACGGTCACTTTTTTCTCTTTCCTTAATTTCTCCACAGCCCGGATTACTTCCCTGCGGCCGTTCGGATCAAGCATCGCCGTCGGCTCATCCAGCACGATACATTTCGGCTCCATAGCAATTACTCCGGCGATGGCTACCCTCTGTTTCTGGCCTCCCGAAAGTTTATTCGGAGACGCCTTCCGATACTCAATCATCCCCACAGACCGAAGACTTTCTTCCACCCGCTTCCAGATTTCGTCCGTTGGGACTCCCAGATTCTCCGGTCCGAAACCTACATCCTCCTCCACTACAGTGCCGATGATCTGGTTGTCTGGGTTCTGAAACACCATGCCCGCAGTCTGACGGACATTCCACAGCTCCTCCGGGTCCTTCGTATCCCTGCCGTCCACCCACATGGTTCCTCCTGTCGGGACAAGGATCGCGTTCATATGCTTGGCAAGCGTAGACTTCCCTGAGCCGTTGTGTCCCAGCACCGCCACGAAAGATCCCTGCGGCACATCAATATTCACCCCGTCAATGGCCCGGTTCGTCCCGATCACATTGCCCTCTTCATCTCTCTTATCATATTCATAAACAAGCTGTTCCGCATGTATCATATCCATAGCCGTGCAGTCCTCCAATCATATGGTTTTTATTGTACGGCATTGAACGGTATTTTTCAAGACAGGACTGGGACGAGTCGATATTCCCCAGCTATAAAGTTCAATAACTCCAGCTCCGGTCCCTCTCCATATGTCTTCTCCTTTCGCAAGAATTTGCCGATTATTTTAATAATATACGGTATGGCACCTGGTGCATTTCCTCCCTACAAGGGTTTTTCCATTATTATCCTTGGAAACAACGGGAATATAAAACCTATTTCCGCAGTTGCCGCATGCAGTATACTCCAATACGCCTTCTATTCCTCCGGTCACACTGTTCAGTTCCTCATCAGAGAGTTCTCCTGCTTTTTTCCTGCTTTCCGCTAAGACTCTCTCTGCCTCCTTCTTTGTCATTTCTTCTCCATGCGGCTTCATTTTATCATTCAATGACTCCATGCATTTTTCCTCCTCAGACTAATTATTCCATGTATTCCAGCTGCTGTAACCCTATACATTTACGGCATTTCTTACCGTCCTTATCCCCCTCAAAGCAGTAAAAGCTCGTGCTTCTCTTACATACTGTGCAGAGTTCTCCTTCACTCATCACCATTATTTACTTGTTTCCTTTTCAAGCTGTTCAAAAAGTTCATCATAATTCTTCACTGCGACTATTTTCTTTTCATAATAAGTTTTTCCCCCTGATAAATCAGAGAGCTCCTCATCAGACAGCTCCACCCCGGAACTCTTCATTTCTTCTTTCTCCTCTTCACACCCATCTGCTTTTACAAATTCTTCGGGTTTTTTCATCTTTTTTCTCCTTTCTGCTTCTTATCATGTCCTTCATTCCTATATACGAACCACCGTGAAAAAAATCCCCCTCGTCCGGCACGCTGCCGGAAAAGAGGAGGGATAAAATACACATCTGCTTCAGTGTCTGTTTTCTCATTGTTTTAGTGGTATGTAAATAATCTCCACCTGAAAGTTATTGCGCTTTTTCTTTGCGTTTTAGGGCAGCGATGATTCCAAATGCAGAGAGCCCACTGCTAAAAAACATAAGACTTACCCATAGCCGGATATTTGAGCCATCTCCGGTTTCCGGGGTATCTATATCTTTCCCGCTTTGCAAGCCGCCTGCATTATTCCCGCTTTGCGAACTGCCTGTACTATTCCCGCTTTGCGAGCCGTTCGTATTATCCCCGCTTTGCGAGCTGCCTGTACTATTCCCGCTTTGCGGGCCGTTCGTATTATCCCCGCCTTGCGAGCTGCCTGTATTATCTGCCGGAATCACCTCGCGGGCAAGCTCTGCTCCACATTTAGTACATTTCTGTATACGAAGTCCTTCGGCAGAATCAGTCGGTTCCTTTTCAATGATCCATTCGCCGGGTGTATGTCCTGTTGCAGGAACTACTTCTCCGGGATTAAGGGTCTCATTACATATCGAACAATAAGTTTTTCCGGTAAGCCCATCCTCAGTACAGGTCGGAGGAATATCTTCGGCCTCTACAGATATATGATAGCTCAGCTCATTTAAAGCGGCATATTGAGAAGCATAAGAATCGGGATACACCGTGAGTATAAGATTACTGCAGCCATCAAACGCCGCCTCCGAAATATACGTTATACTGTTCGGGAGCACAATACTTGTCAGGCCTGTACAGTAGTAGAATGCATTAATTCCGATGCTCTCAATACTGTCCGGGAGAGTGATACTCGTCAATGCAGTACAGTGACTAAAGGACCGGCTGCCAATCCCTCTGACACTATTTGGAAGTGAAACAGCCTCCAATTCAGAGCACCACGCAAACGCATCAT
This sequence comes from uncultured Mediterraneibacter sp., assembly GCA_944384505.1. Classification (GTDB taxonomy): domain Bacteria; phylum Bacillota; class Clostridia; order Lachnospirales; family Lachnospiraceae; genus Mediterraneibacter. The sequence continues at coordinate 46,348 of CALWTQ010000016.1, read as the reverse complement.
CTGCAATACGCTCAACACCTTCAGGAATCACAATATCAGTCAGTTTCTCACAGCTGTAAAATGCACTGTCACCGATATTATTGACGCCTGTACCGATTGTTACATCCGTAAGTCCTATACACCCAAAGAATGCACTGGCTCCGATACTTGTAACACTGTCCGGGATTGTTACTGTTGTCAGTTTATCGCATCTGTAGAATGCATAATCACCAATACTCGTTACGCTGCCATCTGTAGGAATTATGCTAGTATTAAAGCCTTTGACCAATTCATTTGATTCCGTATTAATGAGACAATTGTCTTTAAGGTAATATGCCTTATTTGCCGCATCAACTGTAAAGCTTTCCAATGCACCGCAATCGCTAAATGCACCTCCTCCGATACTGGTTACATTAGCCGGGATGTAGATACTGGTTAGTCCGTTACATTTACTAAACGCCCAATCACCAATAGTCTCAACACCATTACCGATCGTTACGCTCGTCAGTTTCGGACAATAGTAGAACGCCCAGTCACCGATGCTTGTAACACTGTCCGGAATCGTGATGCCAGTCACTTCCGTACAATATTCGAATGCCCAGTCACCGATTGCTGTGACAGGATACCCGCCGAGCTCATCGGGTATAATTACGTTTCCCGTCACTGACGTATCAACCTCCGTAACTGTTGCTTCGCCATTTTCTATAGTGTAGCTGTAAACATCTTCAGTTTCCGCATTTGCTGTCATCGGCACAACAATAACGGCAATCAGCACTACAAGAATGACCGATAAAATGTTTTTTGTCTTCATGTTATTTTCCCCTTCCAATCACGTCATAAATTCTTTTAATTTGTTTATAGCGTTTTTATGCAGTATCTTTACATATGGGTACGAAATATGCATGAGCTCAGCTATCGCAACCAATGTTTTTTCGCTGTAATAATGGAGGATAATAATGTCTCTCTCTCGCTCATCCAATTTTTCAAGCGCTGATGCAAGTTCATCTAAAAGTTCTTCACGAAGCAGCTCTTCGTCGACCTTATCATTCGAAGGAATCTCTGCTTTTAGTTGAAAAAAATCGCTTTGTATTCTGAAAAAATCTATTACAGTATTTCTTGTTATGGTATAAATCCATGTTGAAACCGAAGCTTTACTGCTATTAAAACCTTCTAAATTTTTATATACCTTTAGAAAAACCTGGGATACTACATCCTCAATATCGTAAGTATTTTGAATACGCTTTGCCACATAACTTCTCACTTTTAAATGATAGTCAGCATATATCTTTTCCTTATCAAGAGTTTCATTCATCGCCATGGTTCGTCCTTTCTGTGCTGGCAAAAAGATTCCTCACCTGCAGCACTAACGAAAGAAAGGTCTTCGTCGTTGAGTTCTTTGCCATAGCGACTTTCGGTTTCTATAATCATCCGTGCAAGACGGTCATTGTTTTGAAAACGCTGAAAATCAAATAATTGTTTTAACTTACTTTCCATCCTGCGTTTCTCCTGATTCTTTATGCGAAAAATCCAAGTTAACCATAGATGTGTAGTCAGGCAGAGCCTCCGCCAGCTTATCAAGATATCCCTTTTCAAAAAAGATACACTTAAATTTATCCACACCCATTTTGTCCCCGGTTAACGCCAGGCCAATAGCCCGGCAGCCGCCGCAGCAGTACTTAAACCATTTGCATTTATCACAAACAGAATTTTGCTCTCTTAAATCTTTGACGGTTGTTGTTACCTCGCAGAGATATTTGCTCTCCTGCAGGATTGACTGCAAACCATCTTTCTTCACATTCCCCAAAATATCTCCATGCTGTTCATAATAGCCCGACAACTGATGGCACGGAAATACATTGCCATTTGCCGCAATGGCGACCATCCCTCTGTTTCCCTTGCAGACAGGCAGTGTATCTCGGTATTCGCCTTCACTGTATTGTACCGATGAAGGTATATACCGCTTTATATGAGGGTACAAACGAACGAACTGCCATATATCCACTTCCATTTTGCAGTCAGTCTCAGCGTATTCACGGCAGAATTCCGTCATCCTGTCAAAGTATTCCTCAATGCCAAGACAACTGTCACCGGCATTCTGCACCCAGCGGGGCGCCTCGGTGGTTCTTATGATGCGGATTCTGTCTACTCCCATGCTGTCAAGAAGCTTCGCAGTAGGCAGCATGGAGTTCACATTCAGCCTATGCACATTTGTCTGTGCCATAACACGAAAGCCATTGTCCTTGCAGAGCCTGATCGCCCGAAGCGCATCTTCCTCTGCGCCCTTGCGGTTTCTCAGCCAATCGTGATGCCCCACACCGTCAAAGGATATTTTCATAAGCGGACGGCATCCGATCGCATTCATCTCATCTAATATCTCTTGTGTCAGGAAATACCCGTTTGTGTTCAACTCCCGCACAAACATATTTCTCTTATAAATGCTGCGGATGATATCCATAAAATACGGATGCAGGAGCGGTTCTCCACCTGTAATGGTAAAGCCGGTAATCCCGCATTTTTCCGCTTCGCAAAGCATCTTTTCTGCTTCCTCTAAAGTAAATTCACTTTGAAGCCTTGCATTGTCCGCCGCATTAAAACAGTGCAGACAGTTGTAATTGCATTTTCCAGTAATCATCCAATTGGCAAGGGGAAAATATCTGTTATTACAGAATTTCGCCCGCTGCCAATCGGACATACTGCCGCAGTCTCTAGCCTCCCTGATAAAGCCACGCTCTTTTAGTTCGGCGGCAAGCCCATCTTCGGGAAGCTCGTTCTCACCGTCACAAAGAGAAAGAAATTCAAATTCTTCTTTCTGCAGTTTTTTCGCTTTGAAATCACCTTTACAATAGTAGGCATACGGCACATACCACCAGCTGCGCAGGGCAATATCAGGATTTAATATGTATTTCATTTCTTTCTCTCCTTTGGATCCTGCAGGGAGGATTTTTATTAGGCCCAGCGCCAGAATGTTCCGCAGGCAGCGCACACCACACCCTGCCTGACACGTCCGTTTTCATCTTGCATCCACTTTGTTGTTACCTTATCACTGCCGCAGACTTCGCAAACACCTCCATCGAATAAGTCGCATCCGCCGCCGGCGACATTGTCAAGCTCATTATCTGCAACTTCACCGTTTACGGGATTCAGCTTTGCAAAAACTTCCTTTGCCTGTTCTTCGCCAAGCTCAATGTCATTTTCCCTGGCAAGCGCCATAATTTCCCCGGCAGACTTGCATTCTTTTGCCTTTGTATATAATTCTTCAGTTAAAACATATCTTTTATTTTCCATAATAACTTCCTTTCACCCTCAATATGGCTGAATGTACGGATTGTTCGGTTCACAGTTTCTGCACGCCCAGCCCCTTTTTGCCTGAGTTTTGCTGACCATATACACATATCCTACCATTTGTGAACCGCATCTGGGGCAATACTTTACCTCTTCTCCCCCGCCGCATCCGCCGCCTGAGATATTGTCAAGCTCATCATCAGAGATCTCACCATTCGCAGGATTCAGCTTTTCCCAAAATCCCTTTGCCTGTTCCTCGCTGAGTTCAACGCCATTTTCCCTTGCAAGCGCCATAATCTCCTCGACAGACTTGCATTCTTTTGCCTTTTTGTACATTTCATCTGTAATGATCATTCCTTTTTCCATAATAGACTCCTTTCATTTTTTATGCTGCTTTCTATTTTATACGATAAAATTCTTCAATGGTATAATAATTTTTAAAAATTTATTCATTATTATCCAGGCGCTGTCTTTCGATAAGCTCTGCAAAGGCCCCCTTCTTTTCGATCAGCTCGTTATATGTACCGTCTTCCACGATTTTTCCCTTTTCAAGGACGAGAATTCTGTCACAGTGTTTAATCGTAGACAATCTGTGAGCAATAACGACACGGGTACATTTGAGTGAATCAAGGGACTCTGATACTTTTTTCTGCGTTAAATTATCAAGAGCACTTGTAGCTTCATCGAACATCAGGATTTTCGGCTTAGGCGCAATGGCTCGGGCAATCATAAGACGCTGCCTCTGTCCACCGGAAACACCGCCGGATCCCTCGGAAATAATGGTGTGCATTCCCATAGGCAATCTCCGGATGTCCTCCGCAACCCCCGCCATTTCAGCGGCTTCCCAGGCATCATCCAATGTAAGCCAGGGGGCACAAATAGTAATATTAGAAAAAATATCTCCCTGGAACAGTTTTCCGTTTTGCATAACCGTTCCGATCTTGCGGCGGAGAGATTTCGGTTCTAAAGCTGTAAGATCCTGGCCGTCATAGTAAATAGCTCCTTTTTCCGGAGTTTCCAACCCCAAAAGCAATCTCATCAGTGTAGATTTTCCGCATCCGGTTTTCCCCACTATGGCAACATACTGGCCGGGACGGATCTTAAGCGACAAGTCATCCAGCACCTTCGGCATATTTTCTTTATAGCGGAACGACACATTGTTTATTTCGATGGCGCCTGTCAGACGAGTAACCATCCGCTTTCCCTCAGAAACTTCCGGAACAGTATTCAAAATTGGTTTGATACGTTCCAAAATCGGTTTAATGTTAGATACCGTAAGCGCAATTGCCGAAAGAGCTGTAAACGCACCGGAAACCATACCGTAAGCCGTATTAAAGGAATAATAGTCCGCCACTGAAACACCGCTCTTTACTGCTGCATAATACATAACAAGAGTGCCTGTAAGAGATATTGCCAAAGATATAGCACTGTTGATCTTCAGGAACACCGGCGGATTGTATGTAAGTTGAACCGTCTTGGCATACAAATTCCCCCACCGGGCAAAAGCCCTTTTTTCCGCACCGGAAAGCTTAATCTTTTGAACACCGGTAATCAGGGCATATGTCATACCGCTTTCTTCACCGGCAAATTTCATACGCTTTCTCGCAATCTTCATTTGAACAAAGGCAGTAAGAAGTGTAAACGCGATCGTCAGCAAAGTAAAGAAAACAGCGGGAAGCACCAAAGCCGGAGCATAATTTAAAATTTGCGCAATATAAACAAACGAAAAAATGGAAGTAAGTCCCGTTGAAAAAATTGCAGGCACAAGCATTGTGCAAAGTGAGTTAATTCCTTCAACACGGGAATAAAGATCACCGGCACTGTAGTCCTTAAAAAAACTTGCAGGAAGGGACATCACACGCATCATGGTCGCAGCCTGAATATTAATACTCATTTTGATATTCAGCCTCGCGCTGATCAACGACTTGACCGTAGAAAAAAGCATTGAGCTGGCCGATACACACACAGAGAATACTGCAATAGCCAAAAGCAAACGAATGCTCTCACTTTCGATCACGGTTGAGAACAAAATATTTGTAATCTCAGGACTAAGCATTCCCACAAGAGTTACTGCCAATGTTGAAAGCATCACCCAAACAACATCGGCGGCAGACATTGTGCTGAGGGTATATTTCATCAGGGATGCGAGCGTGAGCTTTTTGAGAGGAAACGGCTTATAAAAAGCAAATGCTTCCTTGTCAAAAAGCTCTTGATTTTTCCGGTTTATTTTTATGAATTTTTCTTTTTCTGCATCGTAGTAGCTATATCCTGTTATACCTGACGGAATCAGCGCAGCAACATGTCCATCATCCTTGAAGGTTCCTAACATGGCGCCGACAGCATCCTTGTACCAGCCGGCTTCAAGCTTTACAGTACGGCGCATAATGCCGCATGGGCGGAGAAGATATTCGAGCTGCTCGTTTATGTCGTTTATACCGTCCGGTATTTCGCGTTTTTTCACATGGTAATATTTTAATATAATATCAATGGCGTTTTGGGTGATCGCCCTGCTATCATTCATTGCGGATGCAATTCTCCTGCCCGTTACAGCATCAGCAATATTGTCGAAGGATTCAAAGAAAGCATCGTTATCGGCATTTTTTCTTTGTTTGATCTGTTCGCTAAACCAGCCCACTTTTTATCCCTCCTCACTCATTTGCTATAAGCTCCGTGTATTTACCGCCGAGAGCCATCAGTTCCTCGTGTGTTCCTCTTTCAATAACCTTACCGTAGTCAAGCACAACAATCTCATCACAGTCGCGGATCGTAGAAAGACGGTGGGCAATCACAATACAGGTAATGCCTCTGTCCTTAATTGACTTAACGACGTCATATTCTGTTTTTGCATCCAGCGCGCTTGTCGCTTCATCAAGAATGATTATCGTAGGATCCTGGGCAAGAACACGGGCAATTTCCATTCGTTGACGCTGACCGCCGGAGAAATCCTTGCCACCTTCGGTAATCTTATACTGATAGCCGCCTTCCCGCTGCATAATGTCATTATGGAGCTGAGCGTCACGTGCAGCCATGATCATTTCAAAATCTTCAATGGAAGAATCCCACATTTTTATGTTGTTGGCAATAGTATCCTCAAAAAGAATGATATCCTGGTCGACAACCGCAAGAGAACCGGTAAACACTTCCCGATCGATCTCAGACATCGGCTTCCCGTCAAATAATATTTCGCCGCTCCAGGGCTTGTACAATCCGGAAATCAATTTAGCAAGAGTGGATTTACCACAGCCGGAGCCGCCGACAAAGGCAACGCGCTGACCTGTTTTGATCGACATATTAAAATCAGTAATCACAGGTTCACCAAGTCTTGCATATCCAAAAGTGATATTTTTTATTTCAATATTACCGGATAATTTATCATAATCCTTATCCTCGTCCACTGAAAAGCTTTCACTTTCATAGTTTACATCGGTAGGATATTCCATAACGTCTTCCACACGCTCCATTGTGGTGCGTAACTCTTGAAACGTTTGTCCCGCATTTATGAGCATTGCCGCAGGCGCAGTAAAAGAGGTTAAAAATCCTTGAAATGCCATGATCATACCAACCGTAAACTCACCTTGAATAACAAGAAATACACCGAGCACCAAAACGGCTGTATCCATCAGCGAAGATACGAAGGCCGAAAGCATTCCAAGATACTGATTTAATTTTTCAAATTTCACCTGCTGTGTATTTACGCTCGCCTGATAGCCTGCCCATCTCTCAAAGAATCCGTTCTCAGCGCCGCTTGCCTTGATCGTTTCGATCATTTCAATACCAGCAACCGTAGCGCCTGCGAGCTTACCGGCATCACGCATTTGAACACGGGAAACGTTGACTCGCTTTTTGGATATGATTCCTGAGAAAATCATATCGGCAACAATTGATAAAACGCCGACAAGCGTTAAGATCGGGCTGTAACGGATCATAACAACAAGATAAAACACCATCATAACCGACTGCAGAGCAAGAGGCGCGAAGGTGTTTACGAGATCCGAGGCAATCTGCGCATTTGATGTCTGCCTTTGTTGAATATCGCCCGCCATACGCTGTGAAAAAAACTCCATCGGCATTCTGAGAACCTTCCACATAAACGATGTAGTTCCGACAACATCCATTTTTCCGTTAATCCTCAGGTTATATACAGCACTTATCCAGGCAACAATAAGCTGAATCACATTAAATCCTGCCAAACCGATAATGAACGGCATAAACCATTCGGGATTGACGCCGGTTAAAAGTCTGTCCAAAAAGACGCGCGAAAACGCCGGGTTGATCACACCCATTAAAGACGAGATGATACTCGTCAAGACAACAAAGGCAACAGCTGCGCCTGTGCCCACCATTCTTGACTTTGCAAATTCAAGTATAGACTTCTGCTTACCGGAAGGGACAAAAGAATCATCCGGTTCAAACATCAGGCAAATACCGGTAAATGATTCATCAAAAGTCTCCATTGTCACAGAATATGTACCTTTTGCAGGATCATTGAGATAAGCCTTATTGCCTTTAAATCCGTTGAGTACAACAAAATGATTAAAATTCCAATGAACAATGCACGGGAATTTTCCTTCCTTTCGAAGCGCCTCCGGCTCGTAACGATACCCCTTAGCATTTAATCCATAACTGCGTGCCGCAACTAAAATATTTTTGGCTTTAGATCCATCTCTGGACACTCCACAGTCAGACCGGACCTGTTCCAGCGGAATCCACTTTTCATAATAAGCCAAAATCATAGCAAGAGAGGCGGCACCGCATTCTAATGCTTCAAGCTGCATAACGACAGGAACTTTTGCGACCCCTTTTGTGATTGGCTTTTTAATCTTCTTCTGGTTTTTGTGATTATTTTCTTTATTCATAGATAAGCCTCTCTCAATTCAGGATAAAAGACATAGGAGATATGCTTTCCACAACTATTTCTGCCTCATAATCACCATCTGGCAAGTCTGTTTTTACTGTAATTTCATATAACCATTCATCTTCACTGAACCCACCGAGATAACGAAGATACTCATTCAATCCGTCGCCTGCTTTTATCGCTGTATTACCGATGGAAAGGATCTCATAATCCCTGTTTTCCACAGTAACCTTCATATCGTCTGTAATTTGCCGGATATCATCACTGCTCACATAACAGGTCATAGTACCGTTAGTACATGTGCCTACCGTTGAAACCTTAGTATCAAGTTTTCCGAAAACGCCCCAGACACATATGCCGGCAAGGAGAATGATTATGGCAGCCAATATCAGCCACACCCCCGGATTTGGGACACGGATATAGTCATTTAATTGTTCTGGCGATTTTACCCTGTCAATACTTTTTTTTCTGTAAATTCCATTCTGCATACTATGACTCCTTCGATATTTCGGGCACTCCGGCCCGCGTCTATAAAAGGCGAAGCATTACTCACGACCTAATGTACGAATTGTCACCGATCTGTATCTCTTTTAATCATACTTAGAATTATATCATAAAATCCTCTTTCCACAAGGTTCACCAGCATTTTTTATAATTTCATAATGTTTTTTTTGTATATTTTCTACAAATCTGCATTGTCAAGCCTGGCAATCGGTTATCTGATAATTTCCCTAAAATCAGCCTCTAAATCACACAAAAATCCCTGGAAGATATTTTCTTCCAAGGATTTTAAATTTTTGAAAAATTCGGCATTAAATTAGGCAAGGTAAAAACAGTGATCCCAGCAGCAGGATCATGAACCTCCTCCCTCTCCGAAAGTACGTTTTTTACTGAAAACAATCACTTTATATATAGGCGCCACGTCCGGCCGCAGAAATCCGCCGCTCCCCCCGGCAGACCCACTCCGCAGTGCACCCACTGGCTCCCGGTACGGATCTGATCTGTTCCTGCCAAGCAGTACAGCCCTTCTTCCTCGAGTCCGACAAGTCTCAGTCTTTTGGGCACCGTATTGGGCTGTGTCAGCACCTGAACGTAACTGATATATGCTTCCCTTTTATCTTCTGAGACAAACATCCATGCATATGCATAGCCTGTCGTCTCCAGCCGGTACATTCTGCCCTGACCGATCAGATCCCTCAGAGATTTATACTCTGCGATCTGCTCTGCCAGCGCTTGTTTCTCTTCATCGGTACATTTTGTCAAATCCAGCTCATATCCGAGCATTCCCTGCATGGCTGTGATTCCTCTGGTCTTCAGCGATGTAGTCCGCCCGACCTGATGATTCGGCACGGCAGACACATGGCAGGACATGGAAACGGCAGGATAGATAAGGGACGTTCCCTGCTGGATCGCAAGCCTTTCTATCGCATCTGTGTCGTCACTCGCCCAGATCTGGGGCATATAGTACAGCATTCCCGGATCATATCGCCCGCCTCCGCCGGCGCACCCTTCAAAGAGTACATCTGGGAACTGACCGGTCAACTGCTCAAGAATATCATACAGGCCGAGAATATATCTGTGATGCAGTTCCTGCTGATGTTCTGCTGCGCCCCCTTGTGAAAACGCATCTGTAATATTCCGGTTCATATCCCATTTGATATAGGATATTTTTCCGTTCTTAAGAATATCCGAGACCGCCTTCACAATATAGTCTCTCACACATTTCTTCGACAGATCCAGTACATACTGGTTCCGGGCAAGCTGCGGGGTATATTCCGGCGATGCAATAATCCAGTCCGGATGTTCCCGGAACAGATCACTGTCCGGAGACACCATCTCCGGCTCCATCCAGATCCCGAACTTCAGTCCCAGCCGCTCGAGTTCATCGGCGAGACCCGAGAGCGTGCCTCCCAGTTTTTCGTAATTCTCCGTCCAGTCTCCAAGTGATTCGTTCTCGCTGTTTCTGCATCCAAACCATCCGTCATCCAGGACAAACATTTCCACGCCGATTTCTGCCGCCTCTTTCGCCAGAGCGAGCAGCTTATCACGGTCAAAATCAAAATATGTAGCTTCCCAGTTATTGATCACTACCGGGCGTGGACGGCTGCCCCACCCGTTCTTCATCAGGCGCTCTCTGTACAGGCGGTGAAAGATGTGCGACATCCCGTTCATCCCGCTGTCCGAATACACAAGAACCGCCTCCGGCGTATAAAAACTTTCCCCCGGACTGAGCTGCCATGCAAAATCAAAGGACTGTATTCCCATCATCACCCGGGTATTCTGATGCATATCTACCTCCGCCGAAGCTTCAAAGCTTCCACTGTAGACAAGATTCATCCCATAAATTCCCCCATTGTTCTGGCTGCAATCAGGTCTGGCCAGTCCCAGAAAAGGATTCTGACCATGCCCACCGGCACCGCGCCTGCTGTCAATCCGGAACGTCCCCTGGCGCAGCCTTTCACGGCTCAAATGGCATTCTCTCGCCCACGCTCCTGTGAGTGTCACACACTCAAGATCATCCTCAAGGAAACTGAAACAAGAAGACATGATCTTTTCGATTGTCAGGGCATTTCTTCCGTTGTTATGCAGTATCACACTTTGTGTGAAGGCATCATATTCACCGAACACGCCAAACACCAGTGTGCATTCGATATGCCGGACGTTATCCTCAAGGATCAGTTCCAGCACATCCGCCTCCGGATCTGTCACGGCTGGAAGGCCGGGGATCTTCTGTTTTCCTTTACTGATCCGATATCCCTTATACCGCAGGTCCGTGATTCTCGATCCATTCTCATACCTGATATGTACAGCGGGATTTCTCAGATCAGGATATCCATATACGGGGTAAAGCAGCGGATACTGTTCCAGCCTGAGATCTTTCCTGCCGTCTGTCCACGCCAGATAGCTTGCCTTTTTCAGTTCTTTCACAATGTAAGAGAATCCGTTTCCCGATACCTTTCTGCCCCAGTACAGGCATACGGGATGCCCGCTTTCAATAATGTGAAGTATAAAGGATGTATGTTCTGTCTTAAGATGGAACGTCTTTTCATTTTCAAGAACATCTATCATACGTCATCCCTCTGCCGGAAATATGTAAACAGCGCTTCCGTGTCTTTGTTGAAATTATCTGCCGCCGTAATCCCGACTGTTGCTCCAGTATAGGCCCATCCCGAGGCGTGTTCATCGCTCAGGATCGAAGCGTCCATAACCGGCCCGATCTGCACATACGCCCCGTCGTCCAGAGCATAATAAAACGTAAGCTTTTCCTGCCGTACTTCTGCCTTAAGCCGGATCCGTTCTGTCTGATTTTCAATCGTAACAGCTTCGCTCTCCGGAAGCGCCCAAAAATCCATATTGTCATTTTTCAGGATACTGATCACCCGTTTTCCCGTTTTCTCATCAAATCCGATATTCAGATAATAGAATACCTTCGTATTGTAATAACAGGTCAGTCCCGCAGTCTGAAGATAATGGTACGGATAGAAGACAACTTCCGTCTCCGCTGTAAATGCAAACGCCGTCCATCTTCTGGCCAGAAGCGACTGATCAAAAAGAGACGTAAGCGAATCTCCTCCCGTCAAGTGAAGACCTGCTGTAGAAATTCGTATCTTTCCGCCAATATCCTCTCGCAGCGCCAGCCACTCATCCCCATAAAGCTGCTCTGTAAATAAAGTCCCGTGCGCTTTACTTCGATCTCCGTCTAAACTGCGTCTGCCTTCCGCTGCAAAGTCAATCTCATAGTCTGCGCCCGCTTCCCTGATATGTTTTTCTTCTCCCTCTTTTTCACATCCTTCACCCGTATTTCCCGAGTTGATTTCTGCGACTGCCACATCCGGGATCTCCACCGTATCCGCAGGCGTATCGTCTCCCTGTATCATCCTCGGCCATCCATCGATCCACTCGATTTCCTGCATCGCTGTCTCCCGCCCCAGCGGACACACATCCGCACGGTCCAGATACCTTCCGCACAGATGGACCATGTACCACCTGCCATCCGGCGTCTCCACGAAATTTCCGTGTCCGGATTTTTTGAGCTTTGTGTCTTTCTCCCATGCAGTGATCAGAGGATCATATGGTGATACTTCATATGGCCCCCATAAATTTTCCGAACGCGCCACCGTAATTGAATGATGCCTGCCCGTTCCTCCGACCGCTGTGAGAAGATAGTACCATCCGTCCTTTTTCAGAAGATGAGGACCTTCGCATCCTCCCCGTGGACTTCCGGGAAAGATCACTTCTGATTTCCCGATCATACCTTTTTCAAAATCAAATTCCTGCAGGATCAGCCCGTTGAATTTCCTGTGTCCGTCCAAAGGACGCGGATCCCACATCGGATTGACTACATAGTGCCTTCCGGCCTCATGATACATGGCAGGATCAAAACCGGACGCATTTACAAAGACCGGCTCACTCCACGGCCCCTCGATCTTCTCCGAAGTAATAACATAATTTTCTACATCTTTGAAATATCCGTCAATCTGTTTTGCTATCGTATACATGAGATAAAAGCGTTCCCCGTCATATGTAAGCGCCGGTGCCCACACTCCCGCTGAATCCGGTATCCCCCTTAAATTAATTCCGTGAAGGATCCCGCCTCTTGAGCTCCAGTGTACCAGATCATCCGATTCGTACAGAGATATACCTGGATACCACTCAAATGTAGATGTGATCAGATAATATTTCCCCTTAGCCCTGCAGATACACGGATCCGGGTGGAATCCCTGCAGGATTGGATTTGTTACCTTTGCCATTCTTTTCCCTCCTAAAACAAACTCTTCTTCATACAGCATACGATACCGTCAAATGCTTTTATTCCGCGCAGGCGCATTTTCCCGCCGGAGATGCTGACAGCGATATCATCTCTTTTCAGGCTCCACTGCAGATCGTACCCCGGCACATCCAGTTCATATTCACCGGGGCAGTCATCAAACGTGTGCACAATGATCAGTTCTTTGTCTTCCCATGTCCGTCTGACGATCTGCCATCCTTTCGGTTCTTTATAGCTTTGACCGGCAAATGTCTCAATACTGCTCCTGCCATCCCTGATAATACCCACCGCGTCTCTGTATAACTCTATGGCATGGGCAACAAGATTTTTCTGATGTTCCGAAAGCTCATGGATCTTTCCGGAAATACACATCCTTCCGAGGAACGCACTGCTCAGTTTGTAATAGATCAGGGCATCCGGGAATTCCGGCTGGATTACCGCCCAGATCTGACTTTGGCATACAGGGATCATCCTGTGCATATTCGCCGCGATCAGCGGGATATTCAGTGACTCATGGGCATCTGAAAATGACGACATATCTGATAACCGGAGAAAAGATGCGGTCAGACGGTGTCCCCCTGCCGAACAGTTTTCGATCAGAAGACCCGGTATTTTATTTTTCAGTCTTCTGAAATACTCCTGAGTAGCCTGCACACTCTCGTACAAAGCTGCCCCGAAAGATTCTCCACCCTCCGGGCCTATTCCCAGATTGTCATTATAATCAATTTTTATATAATCAAATCCATTTTCTTTCAGGAAGCCCAAAACCCTTTCGTCCAGATAGTCCCACACTTCCGGTTTCAGCATATTCAGGAATCTTCTGTTGCCAGCCGTGATCGGATAGCCGTCACGGGAAAAGAGCATATCCTCTCGTCCGAACATCTCCGAAGCCCTTCCGCAGTCCTCTGGCTCAAACCAGATGCCTGCCTTCATACCCCTTGCATGAATGTAATCAACCAGTTTTTTGATTCCCTGTGGAAAAAGGCTGGGATTGTATTTCCAGTCCCCGTGTTCAATACTCCAGTTTGCGTTCTCTTCTGTACTTTTCTTGTACCATCCCGCATCGATAACGAAATACTTTACTCCCATGGGAGCCGCGGTGTCTGCAAGCTTCCTGAGCAGTTTATCTTCAGGATTGCCCCAGGTGGTACAGAACTCATTAAAAATTACAGGCAGTTCTTTTTCTTCAGGTTGGATGGAGAGATGATTCTGTATTGTTCCGGTGATTCGCTGGCAGAGTTCATCGATATCTCCCGCGCATACAGAAACGATCGCTTCCGGAGCCTCAAAACATTCTCCTAGTTCAAGGTTTTTGATCCAGTGTCCCTTTTCCCTGTCAGCAATTCCTCCTGAAACAGATAATGCGTCATCAATACGGTATGCTTCCATCTGCCATGAACTTCCCACAGTCAGCTGAGCTCCCCAGCATACCTTGTTCTTTTTATCCTCAATTCCGGTAAATGGGAAGTATTCTCTGTTCGGCATACTTCCCACCTGACCAAAACGGATCCCGTTTGCACCGGAAGGCTTCCAGGACGGCTCCAGCTGATATTCCTCTACCGGACAGCTTACCACTCTCCCTTCATTAGCCCATGTACTCCTGATCTGATAAAGATACATTGTGTCCGCAGCCACACCTTTTTCAAACGGTGTAATTCCACCCAATGTGAAACTGCTGAACATTTCCAGTGATATGTTCCGATCGCTTTGATTCCATATTTTACTGAAGACTCTCAGAGCCTGATCTTCACAGCCAAATATGACATGATGCTCATATTGAATGCCTCGCCTGTCAGAAAGGTATGTAATGATCCTTTTTTCCCCGTCCGTTTCCTCCACGTGCTGTCCTGCATACTCCATTCGGGTTACGGTTCCCGAGAACCGCATGGATCTTCCCTGGGAATAGTTAAAAGGATAATCATCCCCGATCAGTTTGATCTGTATCAGCGGTTCAATATCGGCACACTTTTCGGAAATCATATCCATTCCGTCCGGTACCAGCAGCATCCCGACACATTCGTATCCTTTTCTGTTTTTTCCTTTCTGATAAATAATCCGCATATCCCCCATCCGATACTGAGATATTATTTCATGCATTGTCTTCCTTCTCCTGAACGTATATCATATTTCTAACTTCAATCTCTACAGATTCATCTGTTACCAGCAGCTCATCCGGAGAGCTGAAACCTGTAAGTGTTATATTCTCCAGTATAATCCGGCAGGGTTCACCGTTCCCCTTAAAAACCGATTTATTCTTCACTCCCGAAATACTCACGTTTTTCAGTTTGATATCCCGGAGCGGCCGGTTATTCTGCATCAATTCTTCCTTCCCGTACTGATAGGAAAATAAAGTCCGCACATCTGAGATCACAGAATTCTCAATTCTGATGCTGCCACCGTCATGCCGTATGGTATCCGGACGGATCGCATAATATTTAAACACTGCATGAGTATCATATGTATTCTCTGAAATATGGGGATAATGTCCCGGTCCCTCAAACATACACCTGTCAAATACAATATTGTATCCTCCGAGGCGCATCGCATTACAGGCTGTATTGATATAACAATTTTCCACAACCAGATTCTCCACGTCATATCCCGCGAAACAGTCATCTCCTGTCTCAAATCTGCTGTCCTTCACCCGAATATCCGTACAATGATGCAAATCGAGACCGTCATGTCCTGCCAATACCGTGATGCCCCTGACTGATACATTACGGCAGCTGTCCAGCTGATGAGACCAGTTCGCACTGTTTATGAATGTATACCCTTCAAGCCGTACGTTTTCACAGCCGCTCAGAATAATCCCCATAGGTCCGCGGAAATGCTCTTCTCCGTTTGAATCCCTGCAGTCCTGCCCGTCTATCCATGAATCTTCTTCTCCTGTGACAGATACATTTTTCTCCCCAAAAGCACAAATGATCCCATAAATATAATATTTCGGAAGATTCCACAGTCTGATATAGTGTTCGTCATTCAGGTACCCCAGCGTAGACGGCACATGAAAATCACTGTAATCACTGTAATTTTCGCTTCCGTATACTTTTGCTCCGCTCTCGAGGTGCAGTTCCATATCCGAATACAGGCGGATGCTCCCGATATAGTACTCTCCCTTTGGGAAAATAATCCTTCCTCCCCCGCTCTTCCTGCATATTTCAATTACATCCTGTACAGCCTCCGTCTGCAGTTCTTTCCTGCCAGCCTCTACGCCGTACTCCGTGACACGATATTCTCTCTTCCCATCTCTTTCCATTTATTGCACCCCATATAAAAAATAATGAATCGCATCGGCCGCCCCGTCTTCATCGTTGGTACCGGTCACATAATATGCCACTCTTTTCACGCAGGGATCGGCATTTCCCATAGCAACACCGATTCCTGCCTTTGCGATCATCTCTTTATCATTTTCATTGTCACCGATACACATTACATCACATATGGGAATACCCAGATAGTCCGCTGCTGCCTTTACGCCGAGCCATTTTGTACAGCTCGCAGAATTAATATCCACAAAATGCGTATCGGACTTCGCAATATGAAGATTTCCGAATGCTTCCAGATCCTCTCGCATCCTTTGGAAATTACTCTCCTCCAGTTCTTTGACACCAGCCTTAAGGATCTGACCTTCCAGCCTTTCTACTTCCGCCCGAAATTCCGAAGGGTTGGTACGGATGATATAATCTCCCCGCAGACTGCCCTTCCTGACTGCATCTGCCATTTTCCCTTCCAACGGCTTATTGGTCAGGTTAAAATCAACTCCTGCGAAAAACACCTGACTATCATATTTGGCCGCAGTCTCAAGGATCTCTTCCACCATATCAGGCGCAAGCCCTGACCGGCGAATCTCTTTTCCATCCGCATAGACCAGCGCTCCGTTCATACAGATACAGTTCTTTGCCAGATCCAGCCGGTCCAGCAGCTCCTTAAGCCCCGGCAGCGACCGTCCGGAAGCGAGGAATACCTTCACCCCCCTCTCCCGGACAAAGACCACTGCCTGCCTCGTCCTGTCAGTAAGTTCTTTTCTGCTGTCCAGTATGGTTCCGTCAATGTCCAGGCAGAGAAGTTTTACGTCCATTCTAGTTCTCCCTTCCCTCATCTTAATGTTTGGTTTCCCCGGGAATCTTCTACCAGATCAGGAAATCTTTATCCAGCAGTCTTAACACTGCCTCAATAAAGAAGTAGTCTCCGTATATGATCGGCATATGTCTGTCGTTCTCGCTGTGGTATGCGCCGGATCCCATCTGCACGATGGAATCAAAATCCGGATCCCAGTTGCAAAACTTCTCGTCCGTCGCTTTGAGTATCTTCAGGGCTGATTCCAGATAGAATTCTTTTTCCAGATCAGGCACGTGTTTTGCTATCTCCAACATCCCGCAGGCAGCGCAGACCCCGGCTGTAGAATCCCAGTACACAGGTTCTTTGGGAGCTCTGAAGTCGATCAGCGCCACATGA
The DNA here is from genome assembly GCA_944384505.1 of uncultured Mediterraneibacter sp. Classification (GTDB taxonomy): domain Bacteria; phylum Bacillota; class Clostridia; order Lachnospirales; family Lachnospiraceae; genus Mediterraneibacter. The sequence goes on along the minus strand of CALWTQ010000016.1, from coordinate 29,009 downwards.
TCTGTCCGGTCCGTCTGCGCGATAAAGTAATTTGCTACTCTTTTTGCAGTATCCAGATACTCTTCTTTTCCGGTGTGCGCATAGCTGAGCACGAATCCGTATATTGCCCATGACTGTCCTCTGGACCATGAAGAACCGGAAGCATATCCCTGTCCTCCGGGCGTCTCCATAAGCTCACCGTTTTCCGGATTCAGTACGATAATATGGTTGCAGGATCCGTCTTCCCGGACCGTATATTTCATCACAGTGTCCGCGTGATCCATGGCAACATATTCAAACCTCGGATCTCCCAGCACATCCCGCGCCCAGTAAAGAAGAGGGATGTTCATCATACTGTCTACGATCACCCAGCCGGAGCGGTCCCTGTTCCAAGAACGGATAAACTTTCCTCTGGGATTATATCTTCCTGCCAGCAGATGAGCCGCGTGAAGGGCACGCGCTTTTGAGCGCTCATCCCCTGTCAGGCGGTAATCAGCCACAGCAGAATGGAGCCACATAAACCCTACGTCATGGTGGAGACCGGTATAGATATCAAAGGCCCGGTCCAGCTTTTCCTCAACTTCGCGGGCTGCCGCGCGGTATTTTTCATCTCCTTCGGCATGGTACATCTGCCAGAGCAACCCCGGCCAAAATCCGTTGGTCCACCAGATGATATCTGTCTCGGCCTTGTCTTCTTTATATACGCCGTTCTCGGCAATATAGGGAATCCTGCTTCCGATCCGGTCACACTCTGCCGACATTTTCGCCCGGATCTTGCCATAAGTTTCTGTAATCCATTTTTTATCTGATTCTTTTAACAACTCTAACATGCCTGTCTCCTTTTCTTACTCTGCTTTTTCTGTCCGGCGCAGCCATCATGCTGCACCTGCCCCGTCATTATGCCGCGTGATTACAGTACCTGCACTGTCTCATCCAGCCGGCCGGGTGTCACATGATATTCTGCTGCCGCCTCTTTAAGGAGCGGCAGACAGTCTTTCTCTCTTCCCGCATTCCTGTATGATCTTGCAAGGAGATACTGAAGATATCCTTTCATCCGCTTCTGATGGAGCGGCACTTCCTTTTCAAGTTCCGCAATGTATGCGTCCGACTTCCCGAATATGATATCGTAATGTCTCCGGTATTTCGCCGCAATCTCTTCGCTTAATACTTCCTCCATCTTTTCTGTAATGGTACGCACTTTTTTCGGATCTTTCTGCACCATATAGTATCGGAATCCGCGGATTAGCAGATCACCTTTCTGCGCATCACTGATCCGGTTCTTCATCATCCTGTTGAATGTCTCGGTCACATTTTTTGTATCCTGCTGCTCCATATAGGCGGTAAGTTTCAGACTGTCGCGCACATACTCTGAAAACATGGACATCATGCCTTTTGAGTCCACTTCCTGGAAAAACAACGGGTAATTTCTCGTCATAAGCGCCGAGTAGGTCCGGCTGAACACCCGTTTTCTGATCCATGCATTTGCAAGGGCAGAGATCAGGACGATCAGCAGGATCAGCACAATGATAAAGATCGGATGAATCATGATAATACCTCCCTGTAAAAAATGATAAGGAAAGGGCGGGGAAGCCGCGGAACCAACAGTACCGCCTCTTCTCCGCCCAAACCGGAATATTATCCGCAGATCCCCAGAACTGTAAGTACCACAGAGATCACAAACATGAATACAAGTACACGCATTGGTCTGTTCTTCTTACGCAGATAAGCAAACGCTCCGAGCGTCAGTGCCAACGGGAGCAGTCCCGGAAGGATCTGGTCCAGTACACTCTGCAGATTGAAAGTCGTACCGCCGAGATCAGCAACAAGAGTTGTCTTAAAGCTTACATACTGTGCTGTCATAGCGCCGATCATTGTAAGGCCGAGCACGGAAAATCCTTTTGTAAAAGCTTTGATTGTGCCGGATTCCAGCATCTTTGCAATATATGTGCTTCCGAGTTTCAAACCGTATGTAGCACAGAAATAACGGATCAGCACATTCGGCACATTATAGACGACGGCAAAAAGGATTGGTCCGAGCCATGATCCTGCCTGCGAAAATCCCAGAGCCACACCTGTCGCCACAATACGCAGAACTCCTGAGTACACTGAATCACCGATTCCTGCGAAGGGTCCCATAAGAGCAACCTTAATCGATTCGATTGTTTCGTCATCGAACGGTTTTCCTGCATCCAGACAAGCCTTTCTCTCTTCCTCCATAGCAACGACCAGAGAAAAGATAAATGGTGACACACCTGGTGTTGTATTAAAGAATCCCTGATGTCTTGCCATTGCATTGTAGAATTCATCAGTTTCTTTTCCGTAGATCTTCTCCAGATACGGAATAAGCACCCAGCTGAATGTTATACCCTGCTGTTTTGTGTAAGAGGTACAGAACATCAGCCACATAGTCCTCCAGAATACGGACCATACAAGTTTTTTCTGCTCACGGTTCAGTTTTTTCTTCAGACCGCCTGACGCGGGAGCTGCTACTGTATTAACATCAGTCATTGAAAAAGTCCTCACTTTCATCCATAGTTTTTGCTGCAATCTTCATGCTCTCTTTTTCTTTGATCTTTCTGAGTTCACTGAAAATCACAAGGGCTGCAATAATCGCCCCCAGAAATGCGATCTGTGTAAGGGAAAGAATCTTCGTCGTTGTTGTCGTAAGCTGGATTGCCGCATCTTGTGCAGCTTCCGTGATTGTTCCTGCTGTCGTTGCATTATAGAGGAAGAACGCGCCCAGACCAAATCCGAGGAAATAGTACGGACATACTTCTTTGCTCCAGAGTGATTTCATAAGGAGCGCCATTCCGAGTGCCGGAAGCATTGTAGACGCAACAGTCATAGATGCCTGTACCCAGTCGGGGATAACCTCGACAAAAGCCTGGATTACATCGGTTCCCAACAGTACACAGAGAAATCCGAGAAGAAAATAACAGATATGGAACATCGCAAACTGCGCAATCCACAGAGCTTTAAAGGATCCAAGCTTTTTGTTTCTTGTGAGCTGCTCGAACTTCGGAACAAGTGCAGTAACAACGACTTTCATTGCGGAGTAAAGCAGTGTTCCCAGAGCCGCAAGCGGTACGGCAAGCATAACCGCCGTTGCCAGATCCTCACCTAACAGCATCGCGAATGCGCCGCCAAAAATAGCTCCCATTGTAAAGTCTGTCGGCATGACACCGCCCAGGCTTACATTTCCGAGAAATACAAGTTCAAGCTGGGCTGCAAGGATAATCCCCTCTGTCGGATGTCCGAGCAGAGCTCCCAGCAAAGCAACGATAAAGATCGGTCTGGAGAGCATCGTATTGCCCCACCAGTCAATAAATTTAGCAAACGCAAGCACAAAGCCTACGATCAAAGCATTCATCAGCATATTATTTTCCCTCCATCAGTTTCATAAAATCTTCTCTCGGATCACTCGGCAGAGGCTGATAGATGATCTCTATCCCCATATCATGGATCTCTCTGACTGTCTTTTCATCCTCCGGTGTCAGATACACCGTCTCCGTGATCTTTTTCTTGTCGGCAAGATTTCCTCCGATACGTCCGTAGTTTGCAATGTTGAGTACCGGTTTTTCTCCTATTCCTTTCAGGACGTCTCTTAAATCCTGCGGATTATTGGAGATAACCAGAATCTTCATGCTTGCGGAACGCGGATCATTTATGATCCCCTGCGCCTTTACGACCGGAAGGATTGCCGCCTTTATCCCTGCCGGAGCCGCCATCTTAAGAGCTCCTGCCTGTAGTTCATTGGCCGCGATCGTATCGTTTGCCACAATGATTCTCGTCACAGCAAGCTGCTTGGACCACATCACTGCCACCTGACCGTGTATCAGGCGGTCGTCAACACGTAACATTGAAATCATTTGTGATTCCCTCCCTTTCCTTTTGGTTTTTATCTGGAACAAAGCGGTTTTAATTTTCCCGCTGAATCCACCTGTTAATATCAGAAAAACTCTTCTTCCGCTCCTGCATCCGTTCTGACCGGCTGCACGATCATCAGTGCCTGCCTTGACTCCTCAACGATCTCCGCCAGCTGTTTATCACTGAGCGCGCCGGGCGTAAGAAGTATATTAATCACCAGTCCCATGTTCATCCCTGCAAGCAGTTTTACATTGGGATAACCTGCAAGCATCGTCATCCCGTTGCACACGCTTCCGCCGAACAGATCGGTAATAATGATATACTGTGTATCCGGGTTTTCTTTTGCCATTGCTTCTACAGAATCAACCATGGGCTGATAATGTTCTCCCGGCATCATACCCATGCAGCTCAGATCTTCATTCTTCCCCGCGATCATCTGTACGGAATGCATCATCCCCTCCGAAAGTCTGCCGTGGGTTGCAAGGATCACTTTCTTATCAGTCATCTTCTCTCTCCTCTCCTCATACTGTAATTCTCCAGCAGTTCCAAATAAAAAGGCACTGCCGATCACTTCATCGACAATGCCATCTTACAAAACCTCTTGATCTTTCTCTATAATTTCCGTCAAACCTCTAAAAACTTCACCGGGATATGTTAAATAATCTCCTGTTTTTCTGTTTCTTTCCTGCGAAACACCGGATACCGGATTGTAACTACCGTGCCGATTCCCTTTTCACTCGCCACCTGTATTCCATACCCGCTCCCGTATGCTTTTCTCAGCCGTTCCGCAGTATTCCTGACACCAATGTGAAGCCTGCCGTCACTGTACTGCGACTCTTCTTCAGACTCTATGGTTTTCCTTAGCTCTTCTGTCCGTTTTTCATCCATCCCGACACCATCGTCCATCACGGTCACCTCCAGGCAGTCTTCATTTGCCATGGCGCTGATACTGATAATCCCGTCTCCCGCCTTGGGAATAAGCCCGTGTTTGACTGCATTCTCTACCACAGGCTGAAGGCTCAGCTTCATGATACAGTAGTCTTTAAGACTCTCCGGCACGCTGATTTCCAGTGAAAAGCGTCTCTCATAACGCATTCGGAGCAGTTTGAAATATTCACTGATATTGTCCAGTTCATCCTTAAGCTTCACAGTGTCTCCTGTCTTTCCGATCAGATACCTAAGCTGTTTCGACAGACTCTCCACCATTTCCGCTGTCTCGAAATCGTCATTGCTGACCGCCTGCATCCGGATCACTTCCAGAGTATTATACAGATAGTGCGGCCGTATTTGTGTCTTGAGCATATCAAGCTCGGTCTCCCTCTGCTTCAGTTCACTGACATACACTCGCTGGATATAGCTGTCCAGCTCCTCAGCCATCTGATTCAGACCGGCTGCCAGACTGCCGATCTCGTCCAGCTTCTCCGGCTCTACCCGCACTTTAAGGTTTCCGTTCTGTATCGCATTCATTCCCCGTATCAGCCTTCCCATAGGCTTGCGGATGCCTTTCAGGTAATTCCGGTACACAAGCAGAAGTGCCCCCGCGCTCACCATCAAGAATATCACAATATATATCTGTACCGCCTTCGCATTCCTTAAAACTGCATTCTCGCTCACTTCGACTTCCGCAGTCCATTCGGTTCCCGGTATCCGGAAATACACATAATAGTTTCCGTCCGCTTTTATATACTTCTGGGTTTCACTCTCTTTCATATCCGGCACTGGCACATCCTCCAGCATACGCCCAATGTCTTTCGCATTATAACTGTATACACATACTCTGTTTCCGTCCACGATCCGGAATATGCCTTCCTCATTTAATGAAATATCCGACGCCAGTTCAGAAATGTGGGAAAATTCTAAATCCAGATAAAGTGTGCCAAGAGACAGACGGGTAGCGCTGAACACCGTATTATCATTAAATTCCGAGATAAATGTCATAACCTGATTATCCGAACCGGCAAAATAATCATCCGCGTGTGATCCCGCCATGCGTATACTGTTTTTAAACCCTCTCGAATCTTCCATCGCCTCAGCCCAGCGCGCCTCGTCCATTACTTTCTGTGTGTTTTTTGTAGCATAGCTGAGATTGCCTCGATTATCAACAAAACATGCGGTCCGTATCTTACTGTCCTCATCCACAAGATTCTGCATGACCATATTCATCGTCAGCTGCCTCTCCGCATCATCCGTATCTGCATTTTTCAGATAATCTGCAAGCATGATCCTGTCAGCAACGTCCTGATTATATATCTCGCCTGTCAGTCTGCTGTACTCATCCAGTGTCAGCGAAATATTATCGCCGGCATACTGAATAAGATTGGAAAGATTACGCAGCATGATATCCTCGGTATTTCCGGCAAATGCGCGGTACAGAACTGCTGTTGCTGCCAGGATAGGTATCAGCCCGAGAAAGAGGAATGTCAGTGTCAGACGGAAAAATATACTGTCCCTTCTCTTCATCTCTCTGCCTCCCATTCTGCGGTCAGCGTTTCCGCCAGTTCTTCCACGGGAGCAGCTCCCCATAAGGTTTCTCTGAGGATTTGATTAAAACTGTTCCTGAATCCTCCCGGCGTGTCCAGATTACTGATGACCCTGTCTGTAACTACGATATCATCATTGTACGCTTCTGATACAAGAACTGCCGTATCCGGTTCTCCCCCCTCCGTTTTCCGCTGAGTTACTGAGCGGGCTGTCATCATATTCAGAACACTTTCATAAACCCCGCCGGAATAAAAGAACTGGAGGAATTCCGACGCTGCTTCGTATTTGTCCGGATCAGACGCACAGCTCTCCGATATCCCCCAGCAGTTACTCAGATCCCTGACCGCATAAGTCGTCCCGCCCGGACCGGCCAGAAAAAAGAAGCCCAGTTTCAGTCCGGGATTCATTCCTCTTATCTGAGGAAGCATCCATGCGCCGGTATAAAGCATTGCCGCATCTCCCGCTGCAATTTCCTGCGCAGTCTCATTGTCAGACATTTCACGATATTCTTCTCCTATATAGCCTTTCTCCGAAAGCTGCCTGAATGCCGACAGCATCTCCCTGGCTCTTTCCTCCGTCCATACGATTTCCTGGTTCTCATCGAGCATAAAGTTATCGAACAGATAATTCCCCCAGAACTCCATATGCCACAGATCTGCCCCGCCTACAGCAAGAGGGCTGTATCCGGCATTCTTGATCACCTCACAGCACTCCAGAAATTCTTCGTATGTTTGGGGAATATCGAGCCCTAGCTGCTCAAAAATATCAAGATTACAGATAATCCCCCTGTTCATCTGATAAATCGGAACGTACTTGCCTCCTACAAGCGCCGCCGGGTCGATCAGTTCTGTCACCTCATCCGGCATATCCGCCAGAAGCCCCGCATCCGAAATTTTCTGCGGTTCTCTCAGCTCCAGCACATCATAAAACTGATCCTGTGCATACAGAATTTTAAGCTGATCCGAGTACAGCCTGTTTTCCTGATTTCCCGGCGTATACAGCTCCACCGTTATCCCGGGATGTTCCTCCATAAACTGCTCTGCCACGTCTTCGAGACACGACTTCCAGTTTGCATCGCCGCTGGAATATACTACCCGCAGCTCTATCTGCTCAACACTGGCAAGCTCCTCCTCCGCCTGTGCGCATCCTGAAAGCACCAGCAGTGCTAAAACACCTGCACCTGCTCTTTTCATTTGTTTTCTAAGATTTCTTCTCATTCTTTTTCCTGTACTCACTGGGACTCATGCCGTATCTCGCTTTAAAGTTCTCATTAAACTGGCGGACATTTTTATACCCTACCTCCATCGCAATCTGATAGGATTTCATATCCGTGCTACGAAGGAGGATTTCCGCGCGGCTCATCCGCAATTCTGTCAGATAGGTTTTGAAATTCTGTCCTATATTCTTCTTAAAATAGCTGCTGAAATAATAGGGGTTCATGCTGAATACTTCCGCCATGGACTCCAGTGATAAATTCTCCCTGTAATGTTCCTCAAGATATGTTTTGACCCTTTTGAGCTCCTGTGCCTGCTCGTTTCCGAATCCCTCTTTTACTTCCTGATCCACGCGGTCGAAATATTCTGTTACACAGCCGCAGGCAAGCCGGTAGAGCCCTTTTCGCCTGATCTCCATCTCAGTTTCCTCTTCCAGCTGCGCAAACGACTGGCCCAGTACCTGAAGTTTTATCAATTCTTTCGTCATATCATGGACGAGCAGCACACAGCGGTTCGCTGCCGCAAAACGGCTGCCGTAATGCAGGTTGCGGATCACGGACAGGATATTTCCTGTCTCATTTTTGTAATCTCCTTTTCCCTCTGAGAAACATACCAGCAGCCTTTTGAAATTGTTTTCGTAATCCTCCAGCGAATCGTTAAAGTCTCTCTGTATCCTATCATACCAGATAATATCTTCTTCTGTAAAATAATAAAGTTCCAACGCAAAACGCGCGGTATCGTACTCAAGAGCCAACCGTGAAAAATCACTTATTCTTCCGCCCACACCTGTCTTTACTGCGTACTGTTCATAATTTCGGATCATCTGCAATATAGTATTAAGCTTCCGTTCCACATCTTTCTCTGTCTCTTCCGGTGCCAGCAGGAAAGTGAAATAACAGGTATTCATTTCCTTTTTTCCTACGAATCCCCATTTCCGTGCCCGCAGCTCGCTGTGTATCCGGTTAAAAACAGAAAAGCCGAATAACTCATTCAGCTTGGAGGTTCTCTCCGTATTTTTCAGAAATATCAGACGGATTCCCACTGTCACCATATCTTTGCCGCGAATATCTATATTAAGGTTCTTAAACTCCTCGTAAATCTGATCCTCATTAATGTTACCTTTCCGCCGCTTAACGACTTTCTGATACATATCTTCCGTTTCAACGGTCTCAAATATCTCCAGCTTCTTCTCTTCCTGTAAACTGTTCAGCGCTTTTTCAATCGCATGCAGAAGTTTCTCTTTCTCTATCGGCTTTAAGATATAATCCACAGCTCCATACGTCACTGCGTCTTTTGCATAAGAAAACTCCTGATATCCACTGATAAAGATTACCTTTACCGGAAGCTTCCTCTCCGTAATGCTCCGCAGCATATCAAGTCCTGTCATCTCCGGCATATTAATATCTGATATAATAAGATCAGGCCTTTTCTCATCGATCAGGCGCATCACTTCTTCACCTGTGTGTGCCTCGCCGACAATCTGAATGTTCTGTTTTTCCCAGTCGATCAGTTTTCTTAACCCTCTGAGGATAAGAAGTTCGTCATCGGCCAAAATGACTTTGTACTTTTTCTGAGACATAACATTTCCTCACTTTTTCTCAATATGCCAGTTCCTCTTCTGGCTGCATCATACTTTCAGTTCCATACACTTCTATCTGCGTCAATGCCGGGAACGGGGACGGATCATCTGCCTTAATCAGATCAGACAATCTCAGCCAGGTAACTGCTCTGCGCTTAATCTCAAACACATGCGGCTCGCTGCTCTTTTCCATATTCACAGTCTCCTGCGTGCCGTCGGAAAATGTAAAGGTAGCTTTTGTCCACCAGTTATCGTGTGGGAAATCCGCTCTTGTATACAGTATAATCTTGTCAAAATCTACCTCTCTTCCAAATTCCAGTGTCATCTCCGCCTTATCGTTCATATTGATCCCCCAGGACTCATAAGGCCATGACCCGTGGGAATCGTTTGCAAGCACGCCGTCTATGGCGTTTCTTGCCGCAAATACAGATTCTCCTCTTGTTTCCACATTTGCCGAAGCGTGTGGGTAACATCCGTGTTCCCCATGCTGATCTATCACATTTTTCGCCAGATTTCTGTAAACCTTTGTCTCATACGATTCTGCCTTTTTCAACGTAAGATAATGACGTTCTCCGGTAAACGATTTTTTATTGTAGGATTTCTTTTTTTCTGCAAAAGGAATATCATATGTCATCTCTCTCCGGGTAAGAAATACTATTGACTCATCCATTGTATCATCTACGCGGATTTTATAAAATCTGTTTTCTTCCGGAATCCGAAATTGAATAAGGTCACCTGCTTCATAGATATCTTTAAATGCAAGAATCGCCTGCTTTTCTCCTGATACACCTGCTTTTCTGCGTCCCATCCAGTCCGTAACAATAATTTCATATGGTTTTTCTTCTTTCTTTTCCTTTTCTTCTGCTACGGCATACTCAGGCCAGGAACAGATAACAGAAAATTCCCCCTCCATGCAGACCGGTCCGCAGCCATTCGGTACAATCAGGCTGTCACCCTTCTTTACTTCGGATTCTTCGATCCTTCCGCTCCCTTCGATCACAGTCAGATTAACAAAAGGCATACGAAAATTATGTATCCATTTTCCATGGATATCATACTTCTCCACAGAATATTTATCGCATTTCACCAGATGCTCCATATCTGCGTTCTCCGTCTCCATCCTTTTGCGCTGATCCGGCGCCGGAACAAAAGGAGCCTTTATCACGTCCATACTCTCTTTCAGATGCAGTGAGCGGGGTTTTCCGTCCTCCAGACGGTCATAATCGTAAACACGATATGTAACATCACTGGACTGCTGAGTTTCCAGTATAAAAGTCCCGCCTTTTATAGCGTGTACACAGCCCGGATCGATCTGAAAGAAATCGCCTTTATGTATCGGTATTTCACGCAGAAATTCCTTCCACTTCTTCGCCTCTATCATCTTCTTTACTTCCTCGGAATCAGCTGCATTATGCCCGATCACGATCGTTGCATCCTCATCGCAGTCCACCACATACCAGCATTCTTTCTTTCCCAGTGATCCATTTGCATGGATATGGGCGTACTCATCGTCCGGATGCACCTGTATGCTGAGGTCTTTCCCCGCATCAATCAGTTTTATAAGAAGGGGGAATTCCTGTCCCAATTTTCCATCCTCATTGCCGAAGACTTCTGGATGCTCTTTCCATAACATATCCAGTGTCTTTCCTTCATACTCTCCTGATATGATTGTGCTTCTTCCGTTTTCATGGGCGCTTATATTCCAGCTCTCCCCGATATGATCTGCAGGACACTGTTCACCATATATCTCATGCAGCCTGCTCCCTCCCCATATCATTTTCCTGAAAAACGGTTTTAAAAATAAAAGTTCCGGCATCTGCTCTCCTCCTGGCATTACGAATAAATCATTAAAGTAAATAAAGTTAAAGCTGCAGCGTCGGTAAATAACCGACGCTGCAGCTTTATACTTACTGATATTTAGCACATGATTCAATAAGAGAGAAAAAATGTCTAAAAAAAGAAGAATATGTTCTTAAAAAACCGCTCATGTTCAATACGAGTGCAATTTTGCCTTCCAGTGAAAAGACTTCTAATCTGATTATCTTAAAGTCTTTGTTGTCGATATTATCCATATCACCGTAGTCCTAATCCTCACCGTGCATCCCCCAGATGAACCAGATAAATTCTGGTCATTTTGACCAGAATTATTTTTAGACTATCCGATCCCAAATTTAATTTTTGCACTGTCCATGATAATATCCGCCACTTTACTAAAATCGGCCATGGAACTGTCTATCAGAAGATGCCGGAATTTATTACTGGTAAATCTATGCTTTGTACAATGTTTATAAAACACCTCTCTTGCCTTGTCTACTCCGGTAAGGTATAAATATGCTTCACCGGGATCTTCAATCTGCAGTTCTTCTTTACAGTTAATAAGCCTTTTTTCAATAGGCGCATAAATGAACACATTCAGCATATTTTCATCCGGAATACCATATTCTCGAAGTACATAATCTGAACATCTGCCGACGATCACACAGTTTCTGCTGGCCGCAAGGTCTACCATGATACTCTTTTCCATTTCAAACAGAGCGCGCTTCATTTTCGTATTTCCAAGTCCGAGAGGATGCATCATCTTATCAAACGGTGAAATGGGCTGCTGGTCAAACGCGGACAGTTTTTCAATATCTCCCCGCATCTCTTTCACTGCAAATTCAATGATATCTCTGTCATAATACTCATAACCCAGATGATCCGCAACTTCTCTGGCTATTTTTCTTCCAAGACTTCCAAACTGCCTTGTTACGGTGATCACATTATATGCCATATTCATTTCCCTCCATTACAATTTTTTTCAAAAACCTCTCTGTCTCATCACTGCTGTCCCCAAGGACACGGACGACGGTTCCCCTTTTTGCACAGCTGTACGCAGCGGTCAGTGAGCCCCTTTCTTCCGGTATATCCACAGTCCTCCCATAAATATAGGCCATTCCCTGATGGGTATTTCCTTCAAAGAATCCGATTCTTCCTGGCTCGTTTTCTTTCGGTACCAGTCTTGTATTATCTGCAAAAACAGGGACCTCTTCTTCAAAGACCACAGTGCGGGAATGATATTTCCGGAACTCAAATACTTCTCCCATCCCTTTTCTTCCGCATGCCAGAATATCCGTCATAGCAAACCGTGCGCCCTTTTCCAGTCTGACTTCACCTGTATTTGTAAAGTCACTGTCCCTGAACGGGATCACCGGACACGGGAGATAGCAGAGAGAGGCGTCCTTTTCCACTGTGATCTTCAGTTTCTGACGTGCCTGCCCTTTTCCCATACGGAACAGCTTTGTATAGGACTGTCCCGTGATGATCACATGGCTTCCTGTCCTGATCTTAAATTCCAGTTCATGGCTGTCCCCTTCCAGGATTCCGGCTGACGCCTGCATGATTATCAGTTCCAGTACATTGTGACTGACAAAAGGTTTTGTAATCTTGAACGGTGCGGTAAAATAGCTGTCTTTTACCACAGTCCTTCCATTTTCACAGGCTGTCTCTATGTACAGATATCCCATTATAATCCCTCAAATAACACATCCCGCTTGATCCAGTTTATTACGTCGTCTACCCCTTCCATGCTTATCAGATTTGTAAACAGAAACGGGCGTCCGTCACGCATACGCCTGGAATCCGAAGCCATCACTTCCAGACTGGCTCCGACCATGGGAGCAAGATCCGTTTTATTGATCACAAGAAGATCCGACCGCATCACTCCCGGTCCTCCTTTTCTCGGAATTTTTTCTCCCTGCGCCACATCAATCACATAGATGGAAGCATCCGCAAGATCCGGAGAAAAGGTTGCGCTTAAGTTATCTCCTCCGCTTTCAATGAAAATAATCTGGACATCCGGAAATTTTCCGGCCATTTCTTCCGCAGCTTCCAGGTTCATGGAACAGTCCTCACGGATTGCCGTATGCGGACATCCTCCTGTTTCCACACCGACGATCCGCTCCGCCGGGAGGGCGGAATTTTTGATCAGGAATTCCGCATCCTCTTTCGTATAAATATCATTGGTAACGACGCAGATACTGTATTCTTTCGACATTTTTCTCGTCAGGCGTTCGATCAGAGCCGTTTTCCCCGATCCGACCGGTCCGCCGACGCCGATTTTTACATATGACATTTTTCTCTCCTACGATATATATAATCTTGAATATAATTTTTCATGCTGCATGGAACGGATGTCAAATCCGCATCCGGAAACTCCCAGTTCTTCTGTCTCCACATTCATTGCCGTCCTGACCGCGTCCGGTATTCCCTTTTCTGCCTCCAGAAGGGCTTTCTGTCCGTCCAGCTGCCGAAGCGGAATCAATTTTGCCGCATGATTTGCCATGGATGACAGAATACTGTAAGCATACAATTCCAGAGCCGTCTTCACATCTGTTCCTGTTTCTTTTATAAACAGCCCCACTGCAATACAGTAATGTCCGTCACATACTCCCTGTACTGTCAGGTTCCGGTAGTGTTCCAGTTCCGGATACGCATCCAGTTCTGTCTGAAGTTTCAGAAAACGGGTACACTGCCTGATACTTCCGGACCGCATCTCGGACGGCGACCTCAGAGCACCGCACAAAGCATCCAGCTGTGTGACCTCTTCCCCTTTCCACGCTTTTGCCGCAAAGGCCAGATCGTTATAGGAAAGCATATACAGATAGGACTTCAGATGTTTTTCCAGGTCCTCCCCGGTTTGCACCAGATTCTTCTGAACATAGGTCTCCATTCCGTTGGATAAGGTGTAGCTTCCGATGGGGAAAAGAGGATCCAGGCTCTGAACCAGCCGGAGCAACCTACAGTCCATGATGATGTCCTCCTGCGCCGACACTGTGTGCGTGTCCTCTGCACTCGGTGTAATCTGTAAAACGTTCTCTTACTTTCTCTACATGAAAGCCAAGTTTTTTGAGATACTCATATGTCGGAGCATCATAGGGAATTCTGACACAATCCGGTTTGATTGCCAGTGAAAGGTGCCGATTTCCGATTTCAAAACACAGCCGCCCCATTTCAACCATGTCATTCACCTGTATCTGGATCAGATCCGTTTCCGCAATCTCAACCGCAATGATTTTCCGCTCATCTTCATATAGAATATCTCCGTCATTAAGCGGACATTCTGTACATATCCCGATTTCCACTCCGTCTGCGGATGTCTTTTTTAACCTTTTTTTATCCCGCTCAAACCAGTCAATCCGGACCGGATCCACTTCTTTTTCCGTTTCCCCGAGATGTCCCAAAATTTTATCTACAACCATTTCCTTGCATTCCTTTCCCGATGTCTTTAAAACAGATAATATTTCTGTGTCAGAGGCAGCCGTTCTGCAGCTTCGCAGGTAATACTTTCTCCGTCTACGCTGACATGATAAGTATCCGGATCCACCTGAATATCCCCGGTCCTGTCATTAAATTTCATATCTTTTTTCCCGATATTTCTGCAGTTTTCAACCGGGATTACTATTCTGGAAAGTCCAAGCCTCTCTTTAATTCCGCCGTCTGCCGCGGCCTTTGATACAAATGTTGCGCAGGTACGTTTGCAGGCAAGTCCGTGCGCCCCGAACATATTTGTATAAACAACCGGCTGGGGCGTAGGGATAGATGCATTGGCATCTCCCATCCTGGACGCAATGATAAATCCTCCCTTAATGATCATCTCCGGCTTTACGCCGAACATAGACGGTTTCCATAATACCAGATCCGCAAGCTTTCCGGTTTCCACGGATCCTGCGTATCTGGAAATCCCGTGTGTGACAGCCGGATTGATCGTATATTTCGCTACATATCTCTTCACTCTGTAATTATCATTTCTGCTGTTGTCTTCCGGAAGTATCCCCCTCTGGTCCTTCATTTTGGAAGCAGTCTGCCAGGTCCTTGTGATGACCTCTCCGACTCTTCCCATTGCCTGAGAATCACTGCTCATCATGGAAAAAATGCCCATATCATGCAGCACGTCTTCCGCCGCGATCGTCTCCGGCCGGATTCTGGAATCCGCAAAAGCCACATCTTCCTTTACTCTGCTGTCCAGATGGTGGCAAACCATCAGCATATCCAGATGCTCATCTATGGTATTGACTGTAAAAGGCATGGTCGGATTGGTGGACGAGGGCAGAATATTGGGGAAAGCGGCTGCCTTGATGATATCCGGGGCATGCCCGCCTCCTGCACCTTCCGTATGATAGGTATGGATGGTACGTCCGTCAATAGCATTCAGGGTATCTTCCACAAATCCCGCTTCATTCAGCGTATCCGTATGGATGGATACCTGTACGTCATAGTTATCGGCAGCCCGGAGCGAGCGGTCGATGACCGCCGGGGTGGCTCCCCAGTCTTCATGGATCTTAAGTCCGCAGGCGCCTGCTTCAATCTGCTCCGCAAGGGCATCATAGCTGGAACTGTTTCCCTTTCCAAGAAATCCAAGATTTACCGGGTAATCCTCCGCCGCTTCAATCATCTTTTCCAGATGAAATCGTCCCGGGGTACATGTGGTCGCATTCGTGCCGTCCGCCGGACCCGTTCCGCCCCCGATCATGGTGGTGATCCCGGAATAAAGCGCTGTCTCGATCTGAGTCGGGCTGATAAAATGGATATGGGTATCGATCCCTCCTGCCGTCAGGATCAACCCCTCGCCTGCGATCACTTCCGTACCGGAACCTACGACCAGTTCCGGGGATACGCCGTCCATAATATCTGGGTTCCCGGCTTTTCCGACGCCGCATATCTTTCCGTTCCTGATCCCCACATCTGCCTTTACGATTCCTGTATAGTCAATGATGACCGCATTGGTGATCACAGTATCCGGACAGTCCTTATCCGGGATATTGCAGGACTGGCCCATACCGTCACGCAGTGATTTTCCGCCTCCGAATTTTGCTTCGTCGCCCTTCACCGTAAGATCCGTTTCCACCTCAATAATCAGAGAAGTGTCCGCCAGACGGATCCTGTCCTTCTCGGTGGCACCATACATGTCTGCATATTGTTTTCTACTCATCTTAAACATCTGTATCCACCCCCTTAAAACCTTCTTTTCCGGCCTTTTCCAGAGCCGCTTCGCGAACAGATTCTTCGTCAAAATTCCCATTCACAAGATCGTTCAGGCCATAACCGTTTCGGGATCCCCCGATTTCAACCAGACGCACACGTTTGGTTTCTCCCGGCTCAAAACGTACTGCCGTACCTGCAGGAATATCCAGTCTCATACCATAAGACAGATGCCGGTTGAACAGAAGCTGTCTGTTCACTTCAAAAAAGTGATAGTGGGAACCGACCTGACAGGGTCTGTCCGCCGTATTTGTCACACTGATTTCCACCGTATCTTTTCCTTCATTGATCACAAGCTCATCATCATCAAAGAAATATTCTCCGGGTGTCCGATCCGGCTTCTTTCCATCCCGGATGGGAGAATGAACGGTCACAAGCTTAGTCCCGTCCGGGAACGTAGCCTCAAGCTGGATCTCCCCGATCATTTCGGGAATACCTTCCATCACATCATCCGCCGTCAGCAGTCTGGTCCCAAGCCGCATCAGTTCCGTCACGCTCGCCCCTTCGCGCGCCCGTTCCAGAAGCTGTGCCGATATATATGCAATGGCTTCCGGATAATTCAGTTTTAATCCACGTTCTTTTCTGGATGCAGCCAGTTCTCCTGCATAATGGAGCATCAGCCGTTCCCGCTCTCTCGGTGTTAAATGCATATCCCTTCACTCCTTTTTAATGCGTCATTTTGTCCTGTACTTCTTTGGCATCAAGCTCCGCTGTATTTCCCTGAATTATGATCTCTCCCTTTTCCATCAGATACAGATAATCCGAGATGCCGAGCACAAAATCCAGATACTGCTCAACGATCAGGACAGTCAGCCCCAGTTCACTGTTGATCTTCCGGATCACATTGCCGATATCCTGAATGACTGAAGGCTGAATTCCTTCCGTCGGCTCATCCAGAATCAGGATTTTGGGCTCTGTGACAAGGGCTCTTGCAATGGCCAGCTGCTGCTGCTGTCCTCCGGAAAGATCTCCTCCTTTTCTTTTTTCAAATTTTTTTAAAATCGGAAAAAGCTTGTAGATATATTCCGGCATTTCCTTTTTACTGCCTTTTGCCTGAAGCCCCAGCATCAGGTTTTCATACACTGTCATCTGTGGGAAAATATCACGTCCCTGCGGCACATATCCGATTCCTTTTCTTACTCTGTTATAAGTGGGAGTTTTTATGATCTCTTCTCCATCCAGCAGAATGCTGCCTTTCGGGGTCCTCACCAGTCCCATAATGCTCTTGAGAGTTGTACTTTTTCCTACTCCGTTGCGTCCGATCAGGCAGACAATCTTTCCTTTATCCACATCCAGGGAAAGGGAAGAAATGATCCTGCTCTCCCCGTAATAAGAGTCGATATTCTTAATCTTCAGCATTTCTTTCCCCTCCTCTTCCAAGATATACGGCCTGAACAGTCTGATCGGCCAGCACCTCATCGCAGGTTCCCTCGATCAGGACTTTTCCTTCATGGAGTACAGTAACCTTATCGGAAATCTGCTTTACGAATTCCATGTCATGTTCCACCACAAGGATTGTACAGGTTTCCTTGATCTTTTTCAGAATTTCGCCGGACTTGAACGTCTCGGGTTTCCCCATTCCGGCAGCTGGTTCATCAAGCATAATGATCTCCGGTTTCTGAACCAGCTGCATACCGATCTCCAGCCACTGTTTCTGACCGTGCGCGAGAGATCCGGCTTTTTCATCTTTTTTGTCCAGCAGATCAATGGTCCTGAGCACCTCATTGATCTGCTCTTCTTCCTCTTTGGACAGACGGAAGAAAACAGACTGCAGCACTCCCTTGTTCCCTTTCAGCGACAAAATCATATTGTCCATAACGCTCAGATTTACAAATACAGATGGGACCTGAAATTTTCGTCCAATCCCCTCTCCGACAATTTTGTACTCTTTCATCCCCGTCAGCTTTACAGGCTTTCTTCCCTCCGGATAAAACATACAGACGCCGGAAGTGGGCGCCGTTTTGGCACAGATAATATCAAGAAGGGTTGTCTTCCCGGCTCCGTTTGGACCGATAAAAAAGTGAATAGAATGTCTCCTCACATTTACATTTACCCGCAGCAGAGCACAGAATCCGTCAAAGTCAACAGTGATATCTTTTATTTCAAGTACATTTTCATTTGCCATACTATTCCGCCTCCTTACGTGTCACTTTTTTCATCCAGACAGGCAGCTGATCTCTGACGATTCCCACAAGACCTCCCTTGAAAAAAAGAATCGTCACAACAAATATTGCTCCAAGGATATACTGCCAGATTTCCACCATTGTCCCGGAGGAAAAGTTATAGTCACACAGATTGATCAGGAAAGCTCCAAGCACTGCTCCAACCAGAGTACCTCTTCCGCCTACCGCAACCCAGATTACCATTGTAATGGAATAGGAAATCGTCATCTGTGCCGGTGTGATCGATCCGTTAAAGTTTACAAATATGGCACCTGCAATCGCCGCAAAAACAGCCGACAGGACATAAACGAAATTTTTGTAACGACTGACACAGTACCCTGAAAAATAAGTCCTGTTCTCGCCGTCCCGGATCGCGATGAGCAGTTTACCGAATTTTGTCTGTGTCAGGAAACTGGACAGTATATAGATCAGCACCAGGATGGCGACAGATATATAGAACAGAAGAAACATTTTCCCTCTGTTAGCGTCTCCTTTAATACTTCCAAGCAAAGAAGTGATCTCCGTGATTCCCACATTTCCCCCGGTATAAGACTGAAGACCTGTAAACAGAGAGTAGGCGGCCCAGGTCAATGCCTGAGAGATAATGGAAAAATAAACTCCTTTGATACGGTTTCTGAAAATAAAAAACCCGATCACGCCGGATAGCACAGCCGGTCCCAGTATTACCAAAACCATAGCCGGTCCCATATGCAGAAACGGTCTCCAGACCGCCGGAAGCTCTGTCATACCACCAGTCTGCATAAATGACACAATCCTGCCGTTTGTTGTCTGAAGCTTGAGAAACATTGCCATGGCGTAGCCTCCCAGAGCAAAATACAGTCCATGGCCAAGAGACAGGATTCCCGTATATCCCCAGATGAGATCCAGCCCGATGGCCACAATGGAAAATGCGATACATTTCCCGAGAAACAAAATAAATGAACTGCTTGTGATCACTCCGGCTGACAACAGAAGCGGCGCAAGAATCAGCAGGACCACAATAATCGCAAAACAGATATGATAGCCCTTATTTTTTATTCTCATATTTCTTCTCCTCCTTACTCATCAAGCTTTCTGCTCTTCACTGAAAACAGTCCCTGAGGCCTGAACTGAAGAACAATGATC
Organism: uncultured Mediterraneibacter sp.; assembly: GCA_944384505.1. Classification (GTDB taxonomy): domain Bacteria; phylum Bacillota; class Clostridia; order Lachnospirales; family Lachnospiraceae; genus Mediterraneibacter. Next base: position 9,585 of record CALWTQ010000016.1, on the reverse strand, counting down.
ACGATCAGCAGAACTGCTGCTTTTGCGATACTGGCGGATGTATAGTTCTCAAATCCGATACTGCCGAACCCGATGATCGAAGAGCCGAGTACTGTACCTGTCAGTTTCCCTACACCGCCGAGTACGACCGATATAAAAGAATTGACAATGTAACTCTGTCCGATGGTTGAGTCAATAGAGCCAAGCAGAGCCACGGAACATCCCGCGAGACCGGCAAGACCGGAACCAAAAGAAAATGTGATCATATCAACCTTTTTGGAATTGATTCCCATACACTGTGCCATTGCTCTGTTCTGCATCACGGCACGCATCTGTTTGCCGAAAGTCGATCTGTACATGATATACCAGACAGCAATGAGACATACGATCACCAGCCCGAGTATGAACATACGATTATATGAAAACGTACATCCCCCTATGGTAATACCTCCGTTCAGAAAGGATGGGGCTCTGACATTTACCCCCTGCATTCCAAAGATGCTTCTGGCCGCCTGCTGCAGGATCAAACTGATTCCCCATGTAGCCAGAAGACTGTCGATTTCACGTCCATAAAGTCTGGAAATGATCGTCCGTTCCAGAACAGCTCCAAGGAAAAAAGTCACCACAAAGGCTGCGATAAGTGCAAAGAAATAGTATAGACTAAAAATAGCTGTCGGAAAGAAGCGCTCAAAGATATTCTGCACGACATATGTCATATATGCTCCGATCATCAGGAATTCGCCGTGCGCCATATTGATTACCTTCATAAGTCCGAATGTAATCGCAAGGCCTAATGATGTCAGCAGGATAATGGAGCTAAGACTTACACAGTTAAAAAATGTATTTACAAATTGTTCCATGCTCATACCTCGCTTTCGTTAATAATGCTGCTGTTTTTTCTCATTCATACAGATAGAGCTGTCATGAAACAGCTCTATCCATTGCTTTTCCTCATTGAAAGGAATGATATGTTATTCCAGAGGCTGGATGTTTGCTTCTACTGCCCAGTCATATGATTCAAGATATGGATCCGGCACTACAGGCTCGGTTTCTTTCACCGTGGTAATCTGTCCGTCAGCTCCGATCACACCGATTCTTACCGGCTTGATCAGATGGTGGTTTTCACCGTCTATCTCCACTGTGCCTTCCGGAGCGTCAAAAGTGATTCCTCCTGCTTCCACTGCGGCGATTACATCTTCCGGCTCAAAGCTTCCCGCTTTTTCCACAGCTGCTTTCCACAGATATACCGCGTCATATGCCGCTTCCGCAGGATCAGACGTTACTCTGTCGCTTCCATATGCATCCTGATATGCTTTTACAAATTCTTTATTTTCCGGCGTGTCTGTAGTCATGTAATAGTTCCATGAAACCATATGGCCTTTCAGAATATCCGCACCGATTGTCTTTACTTCTTCCTCCGCGATGGAAAAGGACATTGTCATATAGTCATCAGATGTATAATTCTTTTCATTCATCTGTTTAAAGAAGGAAAGATTTCCTGTTCCGTTCAGCGTATTGATAATCACATCAGGCTGAGCAGCTTCAATCTTGGAAATAATGGAACTGAAATCCGTCTGATCCATCTGTGCATATTCCTCACCGACTACCTCAACCCCCTTTGCCTTGCACTGTGCATTGATGATCATATTGGCCGTCCTCGGAAATACATAGTCAGAACCAAGGAGGAAAAACTTTTTATACCCCTGTTCAATCAGGTAATCGATTGCCGGAACAATCTGCTGATTCGGTGCTGCTCCTGTATAAATAATGTTAGGTGAAGATTCCATACCTTCATACTGAACCGGATACCAGAGAAGGTTGCCGTAATCTTCAAACACAGGTTTAACCGCCTTTCGGGAAGCGGATGTCCAACATCCAAATACTGTTTTGACTTTATCCTGATCTACCAGCTTTTCAGCCTTTGTTGCAAAAGTAGATGGTTCGGACGCTCCGTCTTCCTCGATATATTCGATCTGTTTGCCAAGGATACCACCGGCTTCATTAATCTGATCAATGGCGAGTACTTCCGCATCTTTCACTGCTCCTTCACTGATTGCCATGGAGCCTGTTGCAGAATAAAGGATACCTACCTTAACAGTGTCCTCGCCGGAGTCCCCGCTGCCGGATTCGGAATTGCCACATCCTGCCATTGACAATGTCAAAGCAGCACACAAAAATAATGATATAATTGTCTTCTTTTTCATAATTTCAACTCCCTGTAGAATATTAAAAGAGTCATCTGCCGAAAAAAAACTTTCGGCAAACGACTCCTTTGTCTGGTATTCCCACAATGTGCACTCTGCGGATTGAGATATAAAAAAAAGGAGTCTGCTATGAATAGATTTCACAACGGACTCCTTTGTCTTATGCGCCTTAGTATAACAATCGTTTTTTTGTTTGTCAAACAAATTTTCTTCCTCTTTTCAAGTTTGTACATCTTGAATAAGGCAACAGCGAATCTTGGCAAAAATTCTCTGTTTTATATAAATCCACCCAATACTTATCTTTTCTCCGCTCCTGCACCATTCTGTTCATATCCATGTCAACCTCTTTCAAATAAAACTACTCCTTTACTACTCCTTTATTTTATCACAAGCAGGCGATGAGTTACCAGCTTCATATCACGAGCGTTGCTGAGCGGGATGTTGCCCAGGCTGCCGATTACATTGAGTTTATCCTGAAAAATCCCGGAAGATCTCTCTCCCGGGATTTTTCTTATATCTCTTTATAAATTTTTAAAACTTCGCTCAGAATTGGTACAAAATTGGTACAAGATTGGTACAAAACCGCTTTTCTTCTTCAATTTTAGTACAGCTTCGCCCCTGCCGGAATACTGTCGTCCAGCATCAGCAGATTCAATCCTTCCTGTCCGTCATACTCGTACACTGCACTAATCAGCATACCCTCGGAGTCGATACCCATCATCTTCCGGGGCGGCAGATTTGTAATCGCCACACAGGTCTTTCCGACCAGTTCTTCCGGCTCGTAATACTCGTGAATACCGCTTAAAATCGTGCGTTTCCGGTCTGTTCCGTCATTCAGTGTGAACTTCAGGAGCTTCTTAGATTTCGGGACTGCCTCGCACGCTTCCACCTTCACAACCCGGAAATCGGACTTGCTGAAGGTGTCAAAATCTACATCGTCGGCGAACAGCGGCTCGACTTTTACCTTAGAAAAATCAAGCTTCACAGCCGGTTCAGACACATCATTTTTGTCTGACTTTTTGCTCTCAGAACCGCCGATGCTCTTCATTGTCGGGATTTCTAACCTCACACATCCGTTAGAATTTATTATCCCTTATTAAAACACTTTACAGTCTATTATCAGTTATCCTATGAACCCTTAAAACTGATTAAGACTCTCGAAATTGTCGTACTCTTGTCGTACAGCACATAATTTGTCGTACTCACTTTCAAATCCAAATCGGACTCTCTCCTAAAATGCGTCTATCTTATGTGCTAACTTTTCGATTGCTTCGTGTTTTTTTGTTTCGGTGACTTCTGCGTAAATGTCCAGCGTAGTTTCAATATTCGCATGGCCCATGATAGACTGAATCACCTTTAATATCCTCTCTTTTCCCGTAAATACCTGATATTGCTGGATATAATCTGGAAATCATCGTACATTATCTCAAGTCCTTTCTTCTGCATATTAACTGTCATTTATAACTAAATAACTAATAAGAAGCAGCCTTGACGCTTAACATTAAGGCTGCTTCTTATTTAACAAAACTATCACGGTTGTAAACCTGATTCTTATGTCTACGCTTTCTTCTTCCTCACTTTCGCTGCCAGAGAGAGCAAAACGAGCATGGAGACTGCCATCACGCCAGTCCACAGACCGATCTGTGTCTCATCTCCTGTCTTTGGGCTGTCTGTGCTGGTTGTGCCGGACGCACTGCCGGTTGTGCCGGACTGACCGCCGCTGCCGCCAGAAGTGTTCCCAGAGCCGCCTGTCTCCTCTGTTCCCACCTGTTCTGCCAGAGCATAGTAGCTGTTATGGTCTGTGACAAAGGAAATCTGATCTCCGCTTACGGAAGTTGTCATCCTCTGCGTTTCTCCGCTTTCACTGATATAATACACCACCGGATTCCGGTATTCTCCATTCAGGCTGAAAGATACCGTGATCGGCTCCGTGATTTCGTACCGGTTTCCGCTGTCATCCAGGAAATAGATGTCATAAGCCCGGATATTGGTTCCCTTGCCTTCCATGCACGATTCGATCCATGTATAAATCTCTGTATCTAACGGTTCCACCACAAACAGCAGTCCCTCCGGCAGAGCTTCTCCCTGTACCGTCACACTGTTTCCATCCGGCAGAGTTATCTGTGCCTGTCCGTCCTGTACATCTGCCGGGTATCCGGGAACAGATACCGTCAATGTAAGCTGGCTGCCGGACTGTCCAGTATCCTCCGCCGCAAAAGCAGTCATCGGAAAGAGGGAAATTAACAGGAGAAGTAATGCTGTAAGTCCTGTTATTCTTCGCTTTTTCTTCAACCCTATCACCACCTGTTATTCTACATTCTGAAGTTCTGCCTGAAATGTCAACGTTGCTGCATAATTTCCTGCTACCACGTCTCCCCATGTTTCACTGGGGATATGTACCGTCAAGGAATAGGCTGTCGGCGTATCCGCCCGAACCTGTTCCCAGCTCCACACTGCGGTCTTAAAATCTGATCCGTCACACTGTAAAGTAAACGGAAACGAGTTTTCTGTATCATTTTCATCTACAAAGTTCGTCTTATCCACGGTCACAGCCACCTGTTGTTTTGTACCGATGTCTCCGGTCACACACAGATCCCCAATTACAGTATCCTCTTTTCCGAATGAAATACTAGTTGTGGTCTTTGGAATCTCCATTATATAAGTTGGTTCTTTGCTCATAGTCAAATTCAGGGAAGATTTCTGTGTCCCGGTATCGGCTCCCCCACTGGCATAAGCCGGAATCCCGGCTGCCATGACAAGGAGCGCTGAGAGAGCGAGAGCGGCTGCTCTTTTCTTTCTTCCTTTCATCGTCTATACCTCCCTTCTGCCGGAATGTTCCCGGACTTTCCGATATTATTCTCCCGTCGCTGCTCCTGCATTGTTTGTACTTACGATAGACGCCTGGTATGTCATCTGTCCGCTGTAAGTTCCGGCAGGCACTTCTCCCAAAGCGGTAAAATACAGGTTGGCAGTCAACGGATTAGATTCCATCGTAAATTCAGCAATCACAGCATCGGAAGCAAGCCCCTCTCCTCCTTCTGTCAGGCTGACAGTGGAAAAACAGGTATTGGATGAATCATTTTCATCTGTAAGGGTTACTGCTCCATTTGAAATCCCGCCTGTCACTTTGATCTGCACTTTTTCTGTGGTAGATACGTTAATGGCACTAAGGCCGACAGTGCCGGTTGCTCCGGCATTTTCAGACAATGTAACCGTAGCCGGAATCGTCAATGTAAATGTGGAATCTTCCTCATATGCCACAGACACGTTCCCATTTGTCGGCGCTGTATCCGCCGCACTGACCGGAAGCGCCATTCCTGCCGCCATCACTGCTACCATCATTCCCGCAACTAATTTTTTCTTCATCTTGTCTCCTCCTTGAAATTTTCAGGGCACATCCTTGTCTTCCCTATTCTAATACGTTCAATATCAATTTTATCTCAGAGCCATTGAGTGGCGTCTGTTCGTCATTCATAGCGAAACACTCATATTTGAGTATCGCATTTTCATATTCCCCAGCTTCTAACGTCTGGTTCAAAGTGATATGATAGATTGCTTTCCCCGGCTCCACCAGGCCGCTTTTCCAAAGCTCCGTGCCATCCGCAAGGTGCAGCGACATCCGGAAATAACAGGTGTTCTGCTCCGGGTTATACAGGTTCACACTTTGCTCAGTGGTTCCCGCCTGCAGATTGATCGCCTCAAAACCGGGAATGTCAATCGTATCTGTGTTCTTCTCTCCCTGGTACACATCCCTGTCTCCGGTATAGTCCTCCGCATTTGCGTCAAATTCTGCAGTATCAGCGGGCTCGTCTCCGAACCAATGATTCCAGTTCATCCCGACAAATACACCGCCAACCACCAGAACCACCGCCAGCAGGATCAGGAGAATGTTTTTTGCTGTCTTATTCATCTCGCATTCTCCTCTCTCAACTTGACGATCCCGTTTCACTATAAGAAAACGTAAACGTCATCGTGCCTGTGTAGGAGCCGGCAGGGATCGCTCCGCCGCCATCAAGCGCAGGCTGTCCAAAACGGATCTCAGCGCTTTGACTTTGATAATTGCTCTGGTCAAAACTGATGAGCGTGTTGCCGCTATGTGCAGTGTATGTACCTGAACTATTTCTCACAAGCAGGGCGGAAGTAAGAGTCGTACCCGGATCTCCTGTCCTCGTAAGAGTTACGCTCGCCGGAGCTGACACAGTGATCACTCCGCCATACCCTATATCAAAGTCTTTCGTCTGATCAATGGCAACAGTAGCTGTACTGCTTTCATCCCCCGCTGTCATCGTTTGGGAGGGAATGGTAACGGTATACGTTACTCCACTTGTGGTTATCTGTAAGGGCTGAGATACTGTTGAGGCATAGTACAAATTATCTTCCGGGATATAAGTCCATATATAATATGTGGTATTTGATCTCAAGTCATTAAATGTAAGTGTCCCACTACCGGCAGTTCCATTTTCTGACTGCCATCCCTCATCAGTTGTTGCCGGCGCGGTACTCGTTGTCGTACAGATATACTTCTGCCCGGCTATTGTCTTGATAGTAATGCTGCCTGCTTTTACTGAATCAGTTTCCGGCACAGATGGCTGTGTTCTCTGCCCTTTTCCTATGGTAAAACGGTATGTCGCTGTTGCAGACTTATATAAACCAGTCGCTTGTGCAGACACCTCCACATAATAGGTGCCGGGATCAGAAGGAGCTGTTGCCCTTGAACTGCCAATCGTTCCATCCGTCTTGCTGTCATACCATGCGATTGTAATCGTCGGCGTATTAGGATCTCCAGTGTATGTATACGATACATCGTTAGTATGAACACTATTTCCGTCATACTCTGTTTTGTTGACAGATATATTCGTAATGCTAGCTTGAAGTTTTGCAGTCTCAGGGCTGATTGTTCCTGTACCAGAGATCGCTCCGCTGTTCGTCAATGTACCGTTTACAGTCAGTGTGCCATTATTGGTCAGAGTCACGCCATCCGGGATCGTCAGACTTATGCCACTGGGAACAGTCACGGTCACGCCGCCTGGGATGGTAACACTCCCCGGCAAAGTGAGGTTGCCATAGACCTCGTATGTATCATTTCCGCTGGTGCTGGGCCGGATGCCGTCGCCTTCGTCGCCGTTATTGCTGCCGCCGCCGCCAAAGCCGCCGCCGATGGCGTTGCCGGGAGTGCCGCCGCTCCCAGAACTGACGCCCTGGCCTCCCTTGACGTTGACTTCGGTGAGGATGATAACCGTACCACCGTCGCCGCCGGCACCTCCAGATCCAGCGCTACTGCCGCCTCCAATGCCCGCGCCACCATAGCCACTATAAGGTCCTTGATCAGTACTAGTGCCATTGCCACCAGTAACGACAACAGTGCCGCCGGTGATTACGACAATGCCGCCGCTGCCGCCGCTGTTGCCCATTCCGGTATTGCCGCCGCCGATGCCTGCTGCGCCGCAGGTCGGCATGCTGCTGGCGTTACTGCTACCGCCATATATGCTAACAATTCCTCCGGTGATATAAACCTCGCCGCAATCACCGCCTCCGTTTGATCCGCTGCCGCCGCCAATCCCCGGTCCTGGATAGGCACTTGTGCCACCGGTTATGGTAATGTTTCCGCCATTGATGCGGATGGTGCCACTATTTTCGCCACCAGCACTCACTTGGGGACCCGCACCATTGCCGCCGATCCCTGCTCCACTAAATCCATTACCTTTAGGTTCTCCGCCTGTAACAGTGAGGTGCCCACAGGCATTGTTACATTGGTGATTGTCCCCCGAGGCGGTGGCGCATTGAATGGTGAGGGACGCCCCTTCCGGCACATGGATGCCGGCGTTGTTGGCCAGACTGCTTGTTGCTGCACTAACAGCCAGTGTATTTGTAGAACCATTTACTAGCGTCAGCGTCAGGCTTGCCCCGCTGGACACATCAATGGCGCTAGTTTGTACCGGCGCATTGATGTTTACGCCGTTCAGCGTGAGGTTGGCGTTTACACCGCTGCTGATTACAATACGGTCATTGGTCGCTGTGCTGGAGTTTGTGTTCGATATGGTAAGGGCCGTGCCGGTTAGGATAGTCAGAACGCCGCCGGAGTAAGAATAATCGGTGCCTTGTGCGCCACCGTCTATGTTAAAATTACCGACAGCAACCAGCGCATTTACCATACCATTGAACACTGCAAAGAGAGCGTCAAATTTCTCTGCCCCGTTGATTTGGGCTTTCTGCTCGTCTGTCAGCGCTTCATATGCGTCGTAGGCTGCCATTACCTGTTCATAACCTGCCTGCTGTTCCTCCAGGCTCATGCCTGCCAGTTCTGTATCTGCAGGCAGAGCATCAATCTGATCCTGAACACTTTGCACTGCTTCGTCTACAGTTTCCGCAGGCACTTCCAGGATCTGGTTCTGTGCCGGGGGAACAGACTGTGTATGTACATTTTGCGTTGTCTGTGTTCCCGTACTGGATTCTGTTCCCGGCTCTATTATCTCCGTATCTGATTCTGTTTCTGTCTCTGTTATCTCTGTGCCGGTTTCCGTTTCAGCCTTGCTTTCGCCGGGCGTCTCGCCGGTATTGTCTGTCTCTGTGCCATTCGCCGGTTCCGTCTGTTCTGTCGTCTCTGCCAACACAGACACCCCGCCTCCTGCAGACAGGATCAGAACCGCCGCCAGCAGACATGCCGCTGCGCTCCTGTATCGCTTTTTCTTCCTGTGTTTCATTGTTTACACATAAACCTCCTTTTCCTGTATCCAATCGGTCTGTCCGTTCTCTCCTAATTCTTCCAGGGACATCGCTCCCGGATAAACAACCTCATGCCCCGGCCACTTGCCGGAAGGCACGATACCCATCCAGCTTACAATGTTCTGAAAATCCTCAGACTTTTCCGGCCATGGAAATATCTGCTCCTCATAGGAGAAAACCGGTATTGGTATAGCCGCTCCCGGTTCCAACAGTCGAAGTACCTTCAACCACTTTCCATGTCCGCAAAGCATTTCATAAATCTCTGCTGAATCCATTCCAAATGTGATCACACCTGTCCGTGTCAGCGGTTCATAAAACCTCTTTTCCACTTCCTGTGTCAAGGACTTGTCTGAAAAAAAAGCTGGTATCCACCGGCTTTCCCGGCATAATGGATATAACCTGCCTGCAAGTTTTCTTCCGTCAGCCACCGGCCCGATCAGAAAGATCCGGCTTACCGGAGGATTCATACGATTCCCCATTAGCTCCTCCTTTCAAGGCAATGCAAAAAGGCGCATCCCGTCCGCAGTGAACTGCGGGCGTGATACGCCTGTCGTTTTGTCTGTATTCAGATATGAAAAAAAGGATAGACTTATCCTGTCTGCTCTGCTCTGCTCTGCTCTGCTCTGCTCTGCTCTGCTCTGCTCTGCTCTGCTCTGCTCTGCTCTGCTCTGCTCTGCTC
>CALWTQ010000015.1 GCA_944384505.1 uncultured Mediterraneibacter sp. | reverse complement strand
AGCCCCATTTCGAGAAAAATTCTGCGGGGATGGAGGACGGCGACGGGCGCCTTCGGAAGGGGATTAGGGAAACTTGAGGTTGCGGCTGCGGATGTTAGGACAGGAGGGGAGATTGTCTGAGCGAAGTGAGTTGCTCCCCTCCTGTCCTTGCATCTAATCCGCAGCCGGAACTTCTTAGTTTCCCTTATCCCCTGGAGCGAAGCCCTGAGCCGTCCTCCATCCCCGCAGAATACGTCTTGAGAATCGACTCTGTTTTCGGCCGTTTTACAGTAGGGTGTTAGTGAACTTTATAGCTGTTAAACTTGGCATGGAACTTGCTAAATAATATAGTAAAAATATTTAGATAGGAGCTGAATGTTATGAGCAAACCATTGGAAGGATACAGAATCCTGGATTTTAGCCAGTTTATGTCTGGCCCCATGTGCACTATGCTGTTGAGCGATTTTGGCGCAGAAGTTATCAAGATCGAGAATCCGCCGCTTGGAGATAATACACGCTACGGGCAGGTGATTGATAATGGAACCAGCAGTCACTTTGCTACAAGGAACAGAGGGAAGAAGAGTATTGTCTTAAATATGAAAGATGAGACTCAGAAAAATCTTTTCCTGAAGCTGGTGAAGACAGCGGATGCAGTGATCGAGAATTATAAGCCCGGCACAATGAAAAAGTTCGGTATTGATTATGATGTATTAAAAGAGATCAACCCGAAGATTGTCTTCACCTCTATATCCGGCTACGGGCAGGAAGGACCTTACGCGAACCATGCGGCGTTTGACCAGACTGTGCAGGCGGAGTCAGGACTGATGAGCATCACCGGCCCTGAGGGCGGAGAGCCTGTAAAATGCGGAGCTTCTGTTGCGGACTATTCCGGAGGATTGATGGCATGTATCGGAACTTTGATGGGGATCTTGGAAGCGCAGAAAACCGGCCATGGAAGAAGAATTGACGTATCTATGATGGAGTCTATTCTGTTCGGCCTGGAGAATCAGTTCAGTTCTTACTTAAGAACAGGCATCGTGCCGAAACCGAGCGGAAACAGCTACGCTTCCTCCGCGCCGATCGGAGCTTACAAGTGCAAGGACGGCAAGTCCCTGATGATTACAGTCGGAACGGACGCACAGTGGAAGACGTTCTGCGAGGCGTTAAATCAGCCTCAGTGGCTCGAAAACGAGAACTGGTCCACAATGGTGCAGAGAGCAAAGGACTACAAGGCGGTTGACGCAGAAGTAAACCGGGTATTCTCCCAGTATACAAGCGATGAGCTGGCAGAAATGCTTCTGGCAAAGAACTGCGTATACGGCAAGATCAATGATTTTGAAGCTGTAAAGAATCATCCGCAGATCGCGTACCGCAAGGCTCTTGTAGATACGGAGTTCGACAACGGCGTGAAGTTCACAGTGCCGGGCAATCCGATCCTTATGAGCGGCGTGGAGAGAGGCGAAGTTTACAAGGCGGCGGCTCTCGGAGAGCATACTTTTGAGATTCTCAAAGAGGTCGAGGAGGAAGACAAACTCCATGAAATCTTTGACCCGGTATTTGAGAAGATCGAAGAAGCTCAGGATGCAGTTTACTCAAAATCAAAGAAATAATAAACAGCTTAGGCGAACATTGAATACATAAAAAACAGTGAAGGCAGAATATGCCGGAAAGGTGGGAAGATGAAAGAGAAAGTAATTGGCTTTTTTGGCCTTGGGAACATGGGAATGCCGATTTGTCAGGGAATGGTGAAGTGCGGATACAAAGTGATTCTTCCGTGTTACAGACCTGCAAAGACGAAAGAACGTGAAGATGCGATACAAGAGATGCTGAAAAATGGAGCGCAGGCCGCTTCATCCCAGAAAGAGATGATTGAGCAGTGCGATATCTTTATGCTGAGTCTTCCGAAATCTCAGCAGGTGGAGGAACTGGTGCTCGCCGAGGACGGAATTCTGAAAAATGCAAAAGAGGGATCAGCAATCATTGACATGACGTCTGCTGATGCCGCCAGCACACGGAAACTGGCAAAACTTCTGGAAGAAAAGAACATTGATATTCTGGACTGTCCGGTCAGCGGAGGCGTCGGCGGGGCTGCCGCTCAGACCCTTACAATCATGGTCGGAGGAAAGAAGGAAGTATTTGACAAGTACAGAGAGATTTTGGATACGGCTGGCGATCCGCAGAAGATCTTCTATATCGGGCCAAGCGGATCAGGAGATATGATCAAGTGCGCGAACAATTTCCTGAGCGCATGCTGCGCGGCGGCTACGGCTGAAGCGGTTTCTGTCTGCGCGAAGGCGGGGATCGATCCGAGAGTTGCCGCCGATATCATCGGAAAGAGCGGCGGTACGAACCACGCTGCTACAACGAAATTCCCGAATCTTCTGTTCAAGGGCAAAAAATTCAATTTCGCCCTGAACCTGATGGAAAAAGATATCGGACTTTTTAATAAAGCTGCAAAAGAGGCAAATGTCCCGGCGTTCTTCGGGAATACAACCGCACAGATCTGGAAGATTCCGATGGCGGAATTAGGTGAAACAGAAGACTGGATTGAAGTTCCCAGACTCTATGAGAAATGGGCTGATGTAAAGATGTCCGGTGTGGACGCAGAAGAATAGGAACAGTTCGGCCCGCGCCGCGGGGAACGCGGCGCGGCAGTGAAAGGAGAAATAAAATGAGCAGGCTGGTCAAAGCAGGAAAAATTGAAGAAGTGTACTACGCGCGGCTGATCCCGGGAGAGGATATTCTTCAGGCGATCTATGAGATCTGCGCGGAGCACGACATCAAAACAGGAGTGATTCTGGATGGAAGCGGCGCGGGAGCGGACTTTACATATCAGCATTTCCCGCTGAATAAAGCGTTCATTGATCCGAAGCTTAATGTTGTAATCGCATCCATGGAGGGCAAGTGCGAGATGAGTATTCATGGAACAATCGGCACAACAGTCGTGAAGCTTCCGGAAGGAAAAAATGCGGATGAAGTAATTGACAGCATGTATCCGACGATTCCGGGATATCTGGAGACCATTGAAGATAAATGGCATATGCTCGGTTCCATGGGCGGGGACGGTACTCCGTATGTGCATGCGCACTGTGTGGCTTCCAACAAGGACTGTACTGTATGCGGACACCTGATGCCCGGGACAAAGGTTGGTTCGGGAGATCCTGAACTCCCGTCTCACTTCACACTGGTTATCGCAAAAGTATCCGGCGTGGAATGGCAGGCAGTGCTCGATGAGCATAAGTTCTTTTATCAGGATGTAGTTGAGTTCGAGTATTAGGAACCGGTTCGGCCATCCGGACGGGCGGAAGACAGGGAAAAGGAGAATCAGATTATGGAAAAACAATGGACGCCGCGGCAGGAGGAAGTAAAGCAGAAATTTATTGAAGCCCGCGGAAAGTGGAAATGGAGTGCAATGTGGGATACAATCCTCGAGCTGGATCCGGATATTATTGATGCATATGCGGATTATTCATCAGTTGCGGAAAAGCGTGAGGTCCTGGAGCTGAAGATGCGCAAGCTGATCTGTGTCGCTATCGACAGTGTGACCGGCTGCCTGAACGCTAATGGATTGAAAAACCATATGAAACATTCTCTGCAGCTTGGAATTAGTGTGGCAGAGATTCTGGAGACTCTTGAGATCACAAGTATGGTCGGGAGCTGTACTTATGACTTGGGAATGCCGCTTCTCATCGACGCCATGCAGGCAAGAGGGGTAAGCATCGCGGCCATTGAACTGGATGACAGGCAGAAAGCGCTCAAGAAACAGTACATGGAGGAACACAACGGATACTGGACAGATGAGAAGGAGAATATCCTCAGAATTGACCCGGATTATTTTGAGACATTTTCAAAGTTTGAAGCAGTTCCGGCCAAGAGCGGCCCGCTCTCAGAGAAAGAGCGCGAACTTCTTTATATTGCCGTTCATGCGGCGCCTGTCACCCTTCACAGAGATGCTTTGAAATATCATATCGACAGGGCGCTTGACTGCGGCGCGACGATGCAGGAGATCGCCGAGGTATTCGAGATCGTAAGTACGCTCGGCATTCACGCCATCACGATGGGCGTGCCGATCTTAAAAGAAGCGATTGCCGAAGTAGAGGCAGAGAAGCAGGGTAAATAGAGTGATTCATAAAGAAGAAAGAAAAAGGAGAGGAGAAATCATATGGCACAGACAATTGAAAAACCAGACTGGCACAAACTTCCGACGCCGGATTTTGATTCAATTATCGGAAAGGGCCTGGGGCCCAGATATATGGAATATACGTGGAGAGACGTAATCCTTTACGCATTGGGCGTAGGATGTACGAAGGATGACCTTCCCTATGTATGGGAGGGATGCCCGGACGGATTCAAAGCGCTTCCCACATTCGTTCTTGTTACTTATCTGAACGCGATCCAGATGCAGCCACAGAGACGGGTGCCCTACGCACCTAACGAGATCCCGGGGGATCTGATTATTAACGCTCTCGGCGGATATATTCCGAACCGCCTTCACATGGGCGTGGATATTCAGCTTCACAGACCGATTGACCCGCTGTGCGGCAAGTTCCTGACAGAGGACTGCGTTGAGGAGATCTACGACTGGGGAGAAAAAGGCGTTGTAAATCAGTGTAAGATGGATATGTACGATATCGCGGGCAGACCCGTATGTACACTGAGAAGCCAGCATTTATTCGCGGCGTTCGGCAATAACGGCAGACCGAAGTTCGTTTCCAATAAAATGCAGTATCCGGACAGAGCTCCGGACTTTGAATGTGAGGATCACATCGCAGATAACCTGGCGGCTCTTTACAGACTTACAGGAGATACATATACAACACATATCGATCCGACAGTCGGACAGAGCTACGGGTACAAAGGAGCGTTCATGCCGGGACTGTGCACGGTGGGATTCGGCGCGAGACTGGCAATCCAGGCGTTTATCCCGTATCAGCCGGAGAGAGTGACACACATTGCGACACAGCTGCGTGCTGTGACATTCCCGGATACACATGTGAAATTCCAGGCATGGAAACTGGAAGAAGGAAAGATTGTTTACAAGATGCTGAACGAGCAGGGCAAGGCTGTCATTGACAACTGCCTGTTAGAGTATAAATAGGAAAAGAGGTCTGTTCCATGAGAAAACTTTTTGAAAAAAACAAGATGCTTGAGGCCATAAAGAACGGCCGGGCTCCAATTGGATTTTTTAATTATATCAAGGATACGACAATCCTCGATGTGGCTGGCACAGTAGGATTCGACTTCGCTATTATCGACAGCGAGCACGCAGTGATGGATCGCGAGACGATCGAGCACATGATACTTGCAGCGCAGGTAAATGACGTCGTACCGCTGATCCGTGTACCGGACATTATCCCTTATCTGATGCGCAACTACATGGAGATGGGGGCCCAGGGAATCCTGGTGCCTCATGTGACGACCGGCGAGGAGTGCAAAAAAGGCCAGGACGCACTGCGCTATCCGCCGTACGGAACCGCAAGCTGCTGCCGCTCTATTCATTCGGACGGCTACCGTCCGGCAAATTGGATGGATTATCTTGACTGGGTTCAGGAAAATGTTTCCTACATCCCGATGATCGAAGATCCGAAGGGCGTGGACAACCTGGATGAAATTCTGTCCGTGCTGCAGCCGGGACGCGATATGGTAATGTTCGGAAAAGCAGATTACGGCCAGGCGCTCGGAACCCTGAATCGGGACGGATCAATCAATCCGGCGGTCAATGAGGCGTATATCAAGACTATGGAAAAATGCCGTGAGTACAAGATCGGATTCATGGCCTGCCCGCAGACGACGCCGGGCGGACAGACAGCCGCAGACGTACAGACGGTTATTGATGAAGGGTGCAGTGCGGTAGTACTGAATACAGATCAGATGACACTTGCGGATGCTTATAGAAATGTAGTCAGCAAGTGCATGGACATGAAGATCAAATAGCGCGATAGTTCAGTCATCAGGGGCCTGCCAGGAGGCAGGTCCCGGATTTTGAAAGGAGAACTCTATGAAGTACAAATATTTATTCACTCCGGAAAAGATCGGGAGTCTGGAAATAAAGAACAGGACAATCATGGCGCCCATGTCCGCAGCCCTGGCGAATCCCGACGGGACGATGTCAGATCAGCTGATCGCTTACTATGAGGCAAGGGCGAAGGGCGGCATCGGGATGATCCTGACAGAGTATGCATTTGTTACGCCTGAGGGAAGATCTTCCGACCATCAGATTTCCATCGCGGATGACAGCGTGATCCCAGGCCTTACAAAGCTGACAGAAAAGATCCATGAGTATAACTGTAAGATTGGGCTGCAGCTGCAGCACGGCGGGCGCAGAGCCATGGGCGAGAACTGCGATCTTGTGGCCCCGTCTCCGATTGCGATGGAGTACGGAGCGCGGGTTCCCCATGCCATGACAAGAGAAGAAGTGTATGACCTGATCGATGCGTTTATCGCCGGCGCAGTGCGGGCGAAGAAAGCCGGCTTTGATCTGGTGGAAGTTCACTGTGCGCATGGCTATCTGCTGAATGATTTCGTATCGCCGCGCGCAAACAGAAGGACAGATGAGTTTGGCGGAAGCAGCGAAGGCAGGGCAAAAGCTGTAGTTGAGATCATCAAAGGCATTAAAAAGGAATGTGGAGATGATTACCCTGTAAGCATCCGTATGAGTGCGGACGAGATGGTTGAGGATGGAAATAAGAAACGGGATTCCGCTGTTCTGGCCATGCTCTTTGAGCAGGCCGGCGCTGACCTGATCAACGTATCCTGCGGCGTTAACGGCGTCGGAAAGGGAATCGCTCCGGCAGCCCGCGAGTCAGGACACAACGTAGAAGCAGCGGAACAGATCAAAAAGGCAGTAGACATTAAAGTCGGCGTTGCGGGAAGGCTTACGGAACCCGAATACGCAGAGATGGTGCTTAAAACAAAAAGCGCGGATTTTGTCACAATCGGACGTCCGCTCTTCGCAGATCCGGATTTCGTCATTAAGGCGCAGGAAGGCCGTGAAAATGAAATCTGTCCGTGTGTCAGCTGCCTGCTAAGATGCTACGGAAACTACGGCCACGGCGGCATTTTCCGCGGATGTATGGTTAATCCGTTCGCCATGAGAGAGACAACTCTTGTGCCGCAGCCGGCAGAAGAAAAGAAGAATATCGTAGTGGTCGGCGCCGGACCGGCAGGCCTGGAGACTGCATGGGTTGCCGCAAGCCGCGGACACCACGTGACACTGATGGAGAAAAACAGCTACGTAGGAGGCCAGTTCCAGGCAGCGGCAGTGCCGCCTCACAAACAGCTCATCGCCTCCGCGATCTGCTACTACCGCACAATGTGCGAGAAATACGGCGTAGATATTCAGTACAATACAGAAGCTGATAAAGAGAAGATTCTTGCGCTGAAACCGGATGTGGTTGTCCTTGCAACAGGCGGACAGGCTCTGATGCCGCCGATACCGGGACTTGCGGACGCAGATACTCTCACCGGAGTTCAGGTGCTCGAAGGCGTACAGCCCGGCGGTAAGAAAGTGCTCGTCCTGGGCGGCGGCGCAAACGGAGCTGAGACAGCGGATCATCTGGCAGATTACGGATATGACGTGACTGTTGTGGAGATGCGTGACGGAATCGCGCTGGACGATCCGGAAGCCGTGCGCGAAAAACTCTTTGAGCGCTTTGAAAAACATCACGTGAAATGTGTGACAGGCGCAAAAGTGACACACATATACAGAGACGGTGTAGACGCAGAGCAGAACGGCGAAGAAGTCTCCCTGAGAGGCTACGACCGAGTGATCATGTCCCTGGGCGTGCGCAGCTTTAACCCCCTTGAGGAAGAGCTGGCGGGCCAGGTAGATAAAGTTGTCACAGTTGGAGACGCGACCCGCGGGTCTAATGCAATAGAGGCACTGTATAAAGGCGCGGTGCTTGGGTGTGAACTCTAAAGGTGGAACAGCTATTTAGCGCACAAACATTTCCTGTGACTTACGTTCGGAAGCGGAGCGGATGGTTTGCGATACGTATTCTGTGAAAGGGGACAGCCGTGCGATGCTCCGTTCCAGAATCCGGAAAATCTAACAGGCCGAAGAGATGTTTAAAGGCAAAGCGGCGCTCCGGGCAACTCGCTGTGCTCAGACAATCCCTGCGCGCCGCTTAACAACATCTCTCCACCCTAAAGATTTTCAGCGGATTCCTCCAGAGTCACATCTCCCGGCTGTCCCCTTCCCCAGAAAGTATGCTCAAACCATCCGCCCCGCTTCCTGCGCATTTCCTGTCGGAAGTGTTATTGCCCTAAACAGGCTGAAACGCACAACTGGCGCGGCTTGGAGGCTTTCCATTACGAAAGTCTTCCGGCCGCGCCTGCTTCTACTCACAGCTATATATTCACTGACTCCCGCCTTGAAAGGCCCAGAAAACAGCCCCATTTCGAGAAAAATTCTGCGGGAATGGAGGATGGCGACGGGTGCCTTCGTAAGGGGATTAGAGAAACTTGAAGCTGCGGCTGCGGATGTTAGGGCAGGAGGGGAGATTGTCTGAGCGAAGCGAGTTGCTCTCCTCCTGTCCTTGTATCTAATCCGCAGCCGCAACTTCTTAGTTTCCCTTATCCCATGGAGCGAAGCCCAGAGCCGTCCGCCATCCCCGCAGAATACGTCTTGGCAAAGGAGTTGTTTTCGGACGTTTTGCAAAAGGACGTTAGTGAACCTTATAGCTGTTAATCATACCACTCCGGTGATTTTTTGTATGTCTTAAAGGTATTTACATCATGGCTGAAAAATACTGTACCATTCTCGGCTTCTGCGATTTTTCTGCATTTTTCTATGCTGTTCCCGTATTCTTCCGGCCGGGCGCACATTCCCGGGAGGACTGCCGGCGGACCGAAATTTGTGGCGTTGTATACTGCATCTGACGGAAAGATGGCTGTGCCCGTCTCCTCGGTCCTTACGACAAGGCCCATAGTGCCGGGAGTGTGTCCGGGCAGGAGCAGCAGTTCCAGATCATCTGCCAGTTTACAGTCACCGTTTACCAGTTTGAATGATATTCCATCAAGTCCGTTGAATTCGTGGCGGACGTATCCGTCGCCCCGGTATTCGATTTTGGACGGATCATATATATTGGACAGCATGAAGGCGTGCGCGGCCTCCGCCTCCTGAATAATAACTCCTTCTCCTGCCTTTGTTCCGCGGAACATGTGGAGATTCCCCGCATGGTCAAAATGTAGGTGGGAGATGATGAGAAGATCGATGTCGTCCGGATATAAACCGACTTCCCGCAGTTTCTCTTTCAGATCAAAGGAGCGGTGTACCGGATAGTCTTCCGCCAGGTTGCGGGGCCAGCGATAGCTCCAGTTTGCATCAATTCCGGTGTCATAGAGGATATTTCCAAGAACCGGATGCTGAATGAGCACAGCATAGCAGTTCAGAGGCCAGACAATCCTGTTTTCCCTGTTTCTGGCTGACTCTGATTCAGAAAGTGTTACATGCTCATCTTTATAAGCGTCAAAATCTGCCAGGTGGAGCAGTGTGAAACGTGTCTTTGAAACTTTACTCATAGTTAGGACGTCCTTTCTTTTAAGAATTGTTTACGGCGTTGATGGCCTGGATCATTTTCATGATTTTCGAGTCGCGCGCTCTGTGGGCTTCTGCCGCGTCCGTGTATTCATAAAAGCCTTCGCCGGATTTTACTCCGAGGATTCCATTCCCTGTTTTATCTGTGAGAATGGAGGGCGCTTCTGTGTCGGAGCAGAGTACAGGATACAGAAGAGTGGCAAGCCTTTCGTAAATGTCAAGGCCCGCGAAATCGCTGAGTCCGAATGGACCTTCAAAGGTATAGCGAGGACCAAAAGTGGATACGATCGCCTTGTCAATATCCTCAGGAGAAGCCCAGCCGTTTCCGGCGATGTAGGCGGCTTCGCGGAATACAG
This sequence comes from uncultured Mediterraneibacter sp., assembly GCA_944384505.1. Taxonomy (GTDB): domain Bacteria; phylum Bacillota; class Clostridia; order Lachnospirales; family Lachnospiraceae; genus Mediterraneibacter. The sequence continues at coordinate 50,924 of CALWTQ010000015.1, read as the reverse complement.
CCATGGTAATGCGGTTCAAGATAAATCCGGGAATCGCTTTGTTGATGACGGCTGTTTTCTTGCCGCAGGATTCCAGGAGCGCTTTTGTGACCGCTGTGGTTTCGTCAGAAGTGTGCGGACCGCGGACAACTTCCACCAGGGGCATTACATAGGCCGGATTGAAGAAGTGGGTGATAATAAGACGCTCCGGGTGACTGACTTCGAGAAACTCGTAAATGTTCATTGTGGAAGTATCGCTGGAAAAAATGACGTCTTCATCGCAGAATTCATCAATTTTTGCAAAAATCTCCTTCTTGACGTCTTCTCTCTCGGCTACATTTTCAATGACGAAATCTGCGTGTTCCACAGCTTCCTTCAGATCGCCGGTTCCGTGAATGTGCGCCATGGCAGAGCGGAGATCTTCCTTGCTGATCTGATCTAAAGATACGAGAGTCTGCAGATTGCTGCGGATCTGAATCAGGGCTTTGTCCAGATTGGCATATGTCCTGTTGTACAGATTAACCTCATGCCCGTTCATAGCGAAAAATTGTGCCACGCACAGCCCCATAGTACCGGCGCCCAGCACAGCAATTTCAAAATTTTCAACAGATGTTTTCCTCATAGATCATCGTCTCCTTTTAAATTTGTAGATACAGTAATATATAGCAAGAACTGTGCCAATTCTGCGCCGAAAGATCCGCTCGCCACACACCATTTGCAGTAGTTCAGCTATTTAGCGCACTAATATTTCCTGTGACTCACGTCCGAAAGCGGAGGGGATGTTTGAAACGTGTTCTTGGAGAGGGGACGTGTGTGTACTGTTCCGTTCCGGAATCCGGGAAGGATCTAAGAAGTCGGAGAGCTGTTTAAGTGCAAAGCGGCGCTCCGGGCAACTCGCTCCGCTCAAACAATCCCTGCGCACCGCTTAACAACAGCTCTCCGCCTTCTAAGATCTTCCATCAGATTCCTCCAAAGTCACAGTCCCCACACGCCCCCGCTCAAAGAACTTACGCTTCAAACATCCCCTCCGCTTCCTGCGCATTTCCTGCCGGAAATGTTACTGCTTAATGAAAGAGCTAATCCCCCAGCTATGCTGGGGAGAATGGAGTAAGCAGGAACGGTGTAAGATACCAATAAAAAGCCTCCTATGCTAAAATGAGAATGGTGTCGCAAGCCAAACTCAAAAATTAGCATAGGAGGCGGTCACAAATGGACAAAAAGAGCTTATCACATGTAAGTTGGAAATGCCAGTACCATATCGTTTTTATACCGAAATATAGAAAGAAAATTCTGTATGGAAAAATAAAAGCAGACGTGCGGGATATAATTTCAACGTTATGCAGGTATAAAGACGTAGAGATTATAGATGGTGCAGTATGCGAGGATCATATTCATTTAAGCGTAGCGATTCCGCCAAAGTATAGCATATCAAAATTTATGGGGTACTTAAAAGGAAAGAGCACATTAATGATATATGATAGACATCCCAAATTACAGAGTAAATGGGATAAAGCATTTTGGGCTAGAGGATATTACGTTTCAACAATTGGTAATATCACAGAAGATGCAATAAAGAAATATATAAGAGAGCAGGCAGAAGAATCGAGGAAAGAAGATTCAAGTAGTACCGCTTTATAAGCGGACCAGTAACAACGCTTGCGATACCCGCCCTTTTGGGCGAGCGCGCAATCGGCCCTTATGAGGGCCAACCCAAACCACCACTTGAAGTGGTGGTTGTGACTTAGGCTGTAAAACGCGAGTTGGCGCGGCCTGTGGGCTTTCGACTGCGAAAGCCTTCCGGCCGCGCCTGTTTCTCGCAGCAGCTATATATTCACTAACTTCCGGCTTGAAAAGCCCAGAAAACAGCCCCATTTCGAGAAAAATTCTGCGGGGATGGAGGAGGGCGACGGGCGCCTTCGGAGGGGATTAGGGAAACTTGAAGTTGCGGCTGCGGATGTTAGGGCAGGAGGGGAGATTGTCTGAGCGAAGCGAGTTGCTCCCCTCCTGTCCTTGTATCTAATCCGCAGCCGCAACTTCTTAGTTTCCCTTATCCCCTGGAGCGAAGCCCTGAGCCGTCCTCCATCCCCGCAGAATACGTTTTTGAAACAGTCGCTGTTTTCGGACGTTTCTCATCCAGACGTTAGTGCGCTAAATAGCTGTTAGACGAAATAGCTGAACTACAGCTAGTTTTTTGTTTACGACCATGCCGGGGAGTGTTATAATGTCAATACTGGCTGACGGCAGGGACGGAGAAGACGCTGCCTGTTAGTAATAATCATTTAATTATTGAAGGAGCTTTTTGATATGGAACTGACAACTATACGCGATTTATTTAAGAACCGTGAGGAGTACCTGGACAGACAGGTGACGGTGGGCGGCTGGATTCGGAGCATCCGTGATTCGAAGACTTTTGGATTTATTGTGCTCAACGATGGATCTTATTTTCAGACGCTTCAGATCGTGTACCATGATAAGATGGAGAACTTTGCGGAAATCTCAAAATTAAATGTAGGAGCAGCGGTAATCGTTACAGGTACTCTGGTAGCGACTCCTCAGGCAAAGCAGCCTTTTGAGATTCAGGCGGATGAAGTGACGGTAGAGGGAGCTTCTGCTCCGGATTATCCGCTTCAGAAGAAAAGGCACAGTTTTGAATATCTCAGGACGATTTCTCATCTGCGTCCGAGAACGAATACATTCCAGGCGGTGTTCCGCGTTCGGTCGCTGGCTGCGTACGCGATCCACAAGTTTTTCCAGGAGAGAGGGTTTGTCTATGTGCACACTCCGCTGATCACAGGGAGCGACTGTGAGGGGGCAGGGGAGATGTTCCGAGTGACGACCTTGGATCTTGAAAATGTTCCGAAAAATGACGACGGTACAGTGGATTACTCGAAAGATTTCTTCGGAAAGGAGACGAGCCTAACAGTAAGCGGCCAGCTGAATGGCGAGACTTATGCCCAGGCGTTCCGGAGCATTTATACTTTCGGGCCGACTTTCCGTGCGGAGAATTCGAATACGACAAGGCACGCGGCTGAATTCTGGATGATTGAGCCGGAGATTGCTTTTGCGGATCTGGAAGATGATATGGATCTGGCGGAGGACATGCTGAAATACATCATCAACTATGTCCTGGAAAACGCGCCGGAAGAGATGAACTTCTTTAACTCCTTTGTGGATAAGGGCCTTCTTGAGAGGCTCCACAATGTGGCAGGCTCGGACTTCGCCCGTGTGACGTACACAGAGGCAGTTGAGATTCTGGAAAAGAATAATGATAAGTTTGAATATAAAGTTTCCTGGGGATGTGACCTTCAGACTGAGCATGAGCGCTATCTGACCGAACAGATTTATAAGCGCCCGGTATTTGTGACAGACTACCCGAAAGAGATAAAAGCTTTCTATATGAAACAGAACGATGATGGGAAGACAGTTGCTGCTGTAGACTGTCTTGTACCGGGAATTGGAGAGATCATCGGCGGAAGCCAGAGGGAGGACGACTACGATAAGCTGCTTTCCCGTATGAAAGAGCTGGGGCTGAAAGAGGAGGATTACAGCTTCTACCTGGATCTGAGAAAGTACGGTTCTACGAGACACGCCGGTTTTGGACTTGGATTTGAGCGCTGTGTGATGTACCTGACAGGTATGTCAAATATCCGTGACGTGATCCCGTTCCCGAGAACTGTGAATAACTGCGAATTATAACACTGGTGCGCAAGGGGGGATTGCCCCTTGTACACCGTTGCTGGAGAAACAAGAAAATGCCCTCTGGAAAACGGTGAGTTTTCAGGGGGCTGCTTTTATGTCTTCGCTCTTTAGCCTCCGAAGTGGCTGACTGTCTGAGACTATTCCCCTGATTAGTGGAGGTATAGTTATACTATCCGCGGGCCGCTCCGCCGCATGCGCAAAATCGATTTCGTATTTGGGTTGACAGTGGTATGCCTGCATGATAACATGAAGTTACCTTCACAAGAAGCGAGCTTCATATTTCCGGGAGGAAGCGCATGAAAACCAGAGTAAAGGAATTAAGAACAGCGGCGGAAATGACACAGCAGCAATTGGCTGATCTGGCTCATGTTTCGTCAAGAACGATTATCTCAATAGAAAAAGAACAATATAGCCCGTCTCTCATGCTTGCGTATAGAATGGCGCAGATATTTGGAGTGACGGTTGAGGATTTGTGCTGTTTAAAAGAGAACAAAGAGCTGGAGGATAAGCAGTATGAAGATTTATAATAAAAAAGGGCTTTTTGCAGGAATATTTTTAATATTATTAGCGTGTTGCGGGATATTTCTTGATTTCCGTTCTCCGGACTCCAATACTTTGGTTCAGATAAGGGATAGTATAATATCTATATTTCTTCTTTTGATGGGATTAAATTCGTTTTGGCGGGCATTTTCAAAAAAAGCTTCAAAAGAAGACATTATTGAGAAATATGATGAAAGAAACCGTTTGATAGAATATAAAAGCCAGTCACGGATGCTGGATATAGTATATGCTATTTTGTTTGTGATTATGGTTTGCGGGATAATCGGCTTCAAATTGACGGCAAATATAGTATGGGGATGCCTTTTTGTTATTCCGGGTTTCCTTTTAGGATTATTTCTTATTATTCAGATATTTGTTAAATTCTATTACGAAAAATATGAATAACGAAGATATGAGCAGCAAAAGACGTGGCCAGGGAGCTGTTTGTATGGTCTGGAATTACTGGAAAGAGGAGGTGGCAGCTTGAAATTTATACATATTGCGGACGTGCATCTGGGAGCAGAGCCGGATGCAGGCCCTCTGTACAGTGAGAAACGTCCCAGGGAATTGTGGGAGACGCTGGAGCACGTGGTGGAAGTCTGCGAGGCCGAGCGGACGGATTTGCTTCTGATTGCCGGGGATTTGTTCCATCGGCAGCCGCTTCTCAGAGAACTGAAAGAGGTGGATGCGCTTTTCTCAGGACTGTCTCATACGAAAGTGGTTCTTATTGCGGGAAATCATGATTATATCAGGCAGGATTCCTATTACCGCACCTTTGAATGGAGCGGCAATGTGTTCCCCCTGTTTGGCAGGACACCGGAATATATTGATTTTCCGGAACTTCATACAGCGGTGTATGGGCTGAGTTATCACAGCAGGGAGATCCGGGAGCCTTTGTACGATCAGCTGCGTGCGGCAGGAGTGGAGCCCATTGAGATCCTGCTGGCTCATGGCGGGGATGAGAAACATATTCCCATTGACTGGAATGAGGTGTCGGACGCAGGATTTTCTTATGTGGCGCTTGGGCATATCCATAAACCTCAGGCGGTCAGGAAAAACCGCGTGATATACAGCGGGGCGCTGGAACCTGTGGATCGGAATGACACAGGGCCTCACGGGTATATACGAGGGGAGATTACAGAACGCGGAGAAATTACAGAGCAGAATCAGAACGGGATAAAAAGCGGGAGGAAAAGCAGGATGCAAGGGGAGCCTGCGGTTCAGTGGATTCCGTGCGCGCTGAGGGAATATGTTCACGCAGAGGTGTCCGTGAATGCTGAGGATACAGAAATCAGTATAAAAAAAGAAATTGATAAACTAATTAGTGAATATGGAAATGAAAATATTTACAAAATGATTTTGAAAGGAAAACGGGACCCGGATATTATTTTTGATACGGAATATCTGGCGGGCAGAGGAAATATCCTGGAAGTTCTGGACCGGACAGAGCCGGACTATGATATTGACGCGCTGCTCAGGGAGAACAGGGATAATTTGATTGGCAGATATATCGGCCGTTTTGAGGGATGTGTCAGGGGGAGCGAAGAGTATGACGCGCTTTGTGAAGGTCTGGATGCGCTGCTGACGCGCTGAGTTCGTCCCTGACGCATGAACCGTTAGAACAGGCCGGGAATTCTGATATAGGGGAGAGATTACCTCATATGGTTATAACAGAATTGTATTTGAAAAATTTTGGAATGCTTTCGGAAAAGCGGATACGTCTTTATGACGGGATTCAGGTGATATCCGGCGAAAATGAATATGGAAAGTCCACAATCCACGCTTTTATCCGTGCCATGCTCTTCGGAATGGAGAGGGGACGCGGGCGGGCTGCGGCAAAGGATGACTTCAGCCGGTATGAGCCCTGGGATCACCCGGAATGCTATGGCGGAACGATGCGTTTTGTATGCGGGGGAAGATCATTCCGGCTGGAGAGAAGTTTTGCCCGGCCGGTCCGTCCCGCGGTTCTGATCTGCGAGGATGACGGGGAGGAACTGTCTGTGGAGCAGGGAGATCTGGCTATGCTGCTGGGCGGTCTGACGGAAGGCGTGTTCGACAGCACGGTTTCGGTGGGACAGCTGAAGGCGGAGCCGGGGAAGACGCTCTCAGATGTCCTTGAGAATTATGCGGCAAATTATTATGAAACCGGGAACGGCGAGGTGGATTTAAACAGGGCGCTCCGGATCCTGAGAGAGAGGCGGCGCGCCGCTGAGAAAAAGGCCCGGGAGGAAGAGGCTGCGCAGAGAGAGCGGCAGCAGAGACTTCTGCAGGAATGCCGTTACCTGGAACAGGATATGGAGCGGCTGAACTGTGAGTATGAATCCTGCCGGGAGAGTATGAAGGAGCTGAGACAGGAACGAAACAGGAAAACGCACGTTCTTGAGCCGCAAACCAATGGACAGGACACAGGGGAAGAGCCGGCGAAGAGTGAACAGGAAGAGGGTGCAGAGTCCGGTATCAGCGCCAGAAGTATGCTGCTCGCGGGAGCGGGTGGGATCTTTGCCGGCCTGATAGGCTTTGCCTGGGGAATGGCCCTGGGAGATATGGGACAGGCCGGGGGGGCCGGGGCTTTCGCCGGCCTGCCGTCATTTCCGATCACAGTGATCGGAGCTCTGATCGCCCTTGCGGGCGCCGCTGTCCTTGTGGCCGGCTGTCTTGCCTGGCGGAAGGAAAAACGCAGGAGGAAAGAAAAAAGCAGACGGAACAAAGAAAGCAGTCAGAAAGAAGAAAGCAGACGAGAGGAAGAGAACAGTCGGAAAAGCGGAGAAACTTCAGGACAGACGGAGAAAGCGGCAGAGGAGGAGAGGCGGCTTTCCTGGGAGTTGGAGCGGATTCGCGCGGAATGGAAAGAGAAAGAGATCCGCTGTGAAAACCGGAAAGAACAACTTCGGGAAATAAAGGAAAGCGAGGGCCTTCGCGAGGCCCGGAGACAGTGCAGGGTCATCACCCTGGCAGAGGAGGAGATGGAAAAAGCGGCCGATGAGACCGGAAGCCGGACGGCGCATCTTATCAACCGACGGACTTCGGAGATATTTTCTGCTGTTACGGACGGAAAATATCAGGGAGTCAGTGTGGGGCAGAAGATGGAGATCTCGGTGTGGGACGGTGTGCGCAGGATTCCGGCCGCCGGCTTAAGCCGGGGAACACTGGATCAGATCTATTTTGCAGTGCGGATGGCCGCGGCGGATCTGATCCTGGACGAACCGATGCCGGTGATTCTGGATGAAGTATTTGCGTTTTATGACGAGAAAAGACTGAAATCTGCATTAAAGTGGTTGAGCGGACAAAAAAAGCAAGTTATAATATTTACTTGTCATAGAAGAGAAGAAGAGATTATGAAGAAGGAAGATTTTTCATGAAGATAGCGTTGCCAAGAAAAGTGATGATGATTATTAATAATCTGCAGCTCCACGGCTATGAGGCATATGCCGTGGGCGGATGCGTCCGGGATTCGATCCTTGCCAGGCGTCCGGAGGACTGGGATATCACCACGTCCGCGCGGCCCGAGGAGATCAAGAAGCTGTTTCGCAGAACTGTGGATACCGGGATTGAGCATGGTACTGTTACGGTTCTGCTGGGGAAGGACAGCTTTGAGGTGACAACCTACAGAATCGACGGGGCATACGAGGACGGGAGACATCCGAAGCAGGTGGAATTTACCAGCCGGCTGGAGGAAGATCTGCGGCGAAGAGATTTTACGATCAATGCTATGGCGTATAATGATGATGTGCGTCTGGTGGATGTATTCGGCGGGATGAAGGACCTGAACCATCATCTGATCCGGTGCGTGGGGGATCCGAAGGAGAGATTTTCAGAGGACGCCCTCAGAATCCTGCGCGCTGTCCGCTTTTCCGCCCAGCTTAATTTCCCGATTGAGGAGCAGACCGCGGAGGCGGTGAGAGAACTGGCGCCGACTTTAGAGAAAATCAGTGCGGAGCGGATCCAGACAGAACTGGTAAAACTGCTTGTGTCTCCTCACCCGGAACGGATTCAGGATGCTTATGAACTGGGAATTACAAAAGTCATTCTGCCAGAATGGGACGCTATGGTGGGAGTAGAACAGAATACGCCGCATCACAGGTATGATGTGGCCCGCCATACGCTCCATGCGCTCAAGAGCATTAAAAGGGATAAGGTGCTTCGCCTCACCATGCTTTTCCATGATATGGGAAAACCAGAGTCAAAGACTACGGATGAGGACGGCCGGGATCATTTCAAGGGCCATGCCCTTGTCAGCGAAGAGATTGCCAGGAAAATCATGCGCAGGCTTAAGTTCGATAATGATACAATCCGTGCGGTAAGCCGGCTGGTCTGCTTCCACGACTATAGGATGGAGGCGACGCCGGTGAATGTGCGCCGCGCCATGAACCGGATCGGGGTAGAACTTTTTCCCTATTATCTTGCGGTGCGCATGGCTGACACAAAAGCTCAGAGCCCATACAGGCGCAGGGAGAAGATTGAAAATATTGTGGAGATACGGAAACTGTATCAGGAGGCTCTTTTAAACGGGGACTGTGTTACTTTAAGACAGCTTGCGGTGGGCGGCCGTGAACTGATGGAGCTCGGCATGAAGCCGGGCCGCGAGATCGGGAAGATGTTAAGCGAGCTTCTGGAATATGTGATTGACGACCCGAAACGGAATGAAAAAGAGATTTTATGTAATTATGTGAAAGAAAAACTCGGCCTGTGAGTCATACCCGGGCTGTCCCCCTCATAGATTAGGATGTAAGGTTCAGCCGCGTGCCGGATGAGAGCGCGAAAAGAGCGTGAAAAAGCGTCCGGCCGGTGCGCGGAGGGATAACAGATTGTGACAGGGGGCAGCCATGAGGGAAGAATATGAACTTGAAGTGCTGGAGCGGTATGAGATCGAGGTAAAAGGCACCCGCAGAATCAGGGGTGCGTTTTTTTGCGATACAAATGAGGGGACGATGCTGCTGAAAGAGACGAAGGTGTCCGCGCGGCGCGCCCCCTTATTGTATGCTGTGCTCAGCTATATTGAAGGGCAGGGGACACTGAAAGTTGATACGCCGGTATTCACGCGGGATGGAGAACTACTTGTTACTTCCAGGGAAGGCAGGACTTATATGCTGAAAAAGTGGTATCCGGGGAAAGAGTGTGATATCCGGCAGGAAGAGGAGATGGAGCAGGCCGCGATGAAGCTTGCCGTTCTTCACAGGGAACTCGGAAAACAAGAGCTGTGGGATCCAGACAGGACGTACCATCTGGAAGGCGCAGGTACTCTGAGAGACCCTGCGGAGGAGATCCGGAGGCATAACCGGGAACTGAAAAAAGTGAGAACATTTATACGGAAACGCACAGTGAAAAATGAGTTCGAAGCGCTTTTCCTTGAGAGCTTTGAGTCAATGTATGAGATCGCGGAAAAAGTTCTTAAAAAGATGGAAGGAACAGAAAGCTTCCTGCTCTGGCAGGATGCGTCACGTGAGGGGAGTATGGTGCACGGGGACTATAATTACCATAATCTTCTTGTGATGAAAGAGGACATGGCGGTGACCGGGTTTGAGCGGATACATGCAGGCGTTCAGGTTCAGGATCTGTATTATTTCACAAGGAAAGTCATGGAAAAGTGTCATTGGAAACAAAAAACCGGACGGAAGATACTGGAAGCCTATTCGCAGGAAAGAAAACTCAGCCCAAGAGAGCTGGAATATACTGCCGTCTGCCTGGCCTATCCCGAAAAATACTGGAAAACAGCAAGCACATATTACCACTCAAATAAGGCATGGCTCCCCGAAAAATATGTAGAAAAGCTGGAGCTGGCGGTCCGGCAGACAGAGGAAAAATATGGGTTTCTGGAGGAAATATTTTCATTACATCTGTAGAGAAGTACAGCTATTTAGCGCAATAACATTTCCCGTGACTCACGTCCGGAAGCGGAGGGGATGGTTTGCGATACGTATTCTGTGAAAGGGGACTTTCGACTACGAAAGTCTTCCGGCCTCGCCTGCTTCTACTCACAGCTATATATTCACTGACTCCCGCCTTGAAAGGCCCAGAAAACAGCCCCATTTCGAGAAAAATTCTGCGGGGATGGAGGATGACTAAGGGCGCCTTCGGAAGGAGATTAGGGAAAGTTAAAGCTGCGGTGGCAGACGTTAGGGCTGACGGTGGAATTGTTTGAGCGGATGCGAGTTGTCCACCGTCAGCCCTTGCATTTAGTCTGTCGCCGCAGCTTTTAGTTTCCCTTATCTCCTGGAGCGAAGCCCTTAGTCATCCTCCATCCCCGCAGAATACGTCTTTGGAATAGTCTCTGTTTTCGGAAGTTTTACACGTGGAAGTTATTGAACTTTATAGCTGGAATAAACTTTAAAGTTCTCCCAGAGATTTGTTGCTGTTCTCCCGGAAACATGGTATATTAAAACCAGATTTTTGCGACTTTCTACCAAAAATCAATAAAGAGAATGTCAGGAGTGGTAAAAATGTATCAGGACGAGTATAAGCGCTGGATGGCAGCGGATCTTGAGGATGCGGATCTGAAGCCGGAGTTGTCCGGAATCGAAGGGAAAGACGAAGAGATAAAGGAACGTTTCGCAGTAGCGTTAAAGTTTGGGACGGCGGGACTCCGCGGAGTGCTTGGAGCAGGAACGAACCGGATGAATATTTATGTAGTGCGCCAGGCGACGCAGGGACTTGCAAACTGGGTAAAAACACAGGGAGGAACACAGACTGTCGCGATCAGCTATGACAGCCGGTTAAAGAGCGATGTATTCGCGAAGACGGCGGCAGGTGTGCTGGCGGCCAATGGAATCAAGGTGCGCATCTACGATGCTCTGATGCCGGTGCCGGCGCTCTCTTTTGCAACACGTTATTATAACTGCAACGCGGGCGTTATGGTGACAGCTTCCCACAATCCTGCGAAGTATAACGGATACAAGGCGTATGGCCCGGACGGCTGCCAGATGACGGACGACGCGGCGGCTATCGTGTACGAGGAGATTCAGAAGACGGACGTGCTCACAGGAGCGAAATATATGTCCTTTGCCCGGGGCGTTGAGGAAGGGCTGATTCGCTTCGTCGGCGACGACTGTAAGGAAGCGCTGTATGAGGCTATTGAATCCCGCCAGGTTCGCCCGGGACTGTGTAAGACCGCAGGACTGAAACTGGTATACAGCCCGCTGAACGGATCGGGACTTGTACCTGTAACACAGGTGTTAAAAGATATTGGAATCACTGACATTACGATTGTTCCGGAGCAGGAGTATCCGAACGGCTACTTTACCACGTGCAGTTATCCGAATCCGGAGATTTTTGAGGCGCTGGAGCTCGGGCTTAACCTGGCAAAAGAGACAGGGGCGGATCTGATGCTTGCGACAGACCCAGATGCGGATCGTGTTGGAATTGCCATGAAGTGTCCGGACGGTTCCTATGAGCTGGTCAGCGGAAATGAAGCGGGAGTGCTGCTCCTGGATTATATCTGCGCGGGGCGCATTGAGAAGGGAACTATGCCGGAGAAACCAGTTGCGGTGAAGTCTATCGTATCTACTCCGCTGGCGGATGCGGTTGCAGAACACTACGGTGTGGAGCTGAGAAATGTGCTCACCGGATTCAAATGGATCGGGGATCAGATCGCACAGCTTGAGCAGGCAGGTGAAGTGGACAGGTTTATCTTCGGCTTTGAGGAGAGCTACGGATACCTGGCCGGCCCTTATGTCCGTGATAAAGACGCGGTGATCGGTTCTATGTTGATCTGCGAGATGGCGGCTTACTACAGAAGTATCGGAAGTTCCTTAAAGCAGAGGATGGAGGAGATCTATGCACAGTACGGACGCTATCTCAACAAGGTGGACAGCTTTGAATTCCCGGGATTGAGCGGAATGGACAAGATGGCAGGCATTATGCAGCAGCTTAGGAATGAGCCTCTGACAGAGATTGCAGGTTACAAAGTTGTGGCCGTAACGGATTATACGAAACCGGAGGAGACCGGGCTGCCGTCCGCAAATGTGCTCATTTACAAACTGGAAAATAATGCCACTGTAATCGTGCGCCCGTCCGGAACAGAGCCGAAGATCAAGATTTATTACACAACGCTCGGCAGGGATCTCGAGGAGGCACAGGCAGAAAAGAATAAGTTATCACAGGCTTTGGAGCCAATGATGAAATAGAATCTTGACAAAGCCTCCGGAAACCGTTATAACAGTACATAAAGGCGGAAATGCGCGGCCGGAAGGCGCATTCCCCTTTAAGCATTAGAATAAGACTGTATGCAGATACGAAGAGGAGGATTTATCCATGAACAAAACAGAATTAATTACAGCAATTGCCGAGAAGGCGGAAATTTCAAAGAAAGATTCTGAAAAGGCTTTAAAGGCGTTTATTGATGTAGTGACAGAACAGCTTAAGAACGATGAGAAAGTTCAGCTTGTTGGATTTGGAACATTTGAAGTGAGCAAGAGAGCTGCAAGAGAGGGAAGAAATCCGCAGACAGGTAAGACAATGAAGATTGAGGCATGCAAGGCTCCAAAATTCAAAGCAGGAAAAGCTTTAAAGGATGCGATCAACTAATCCGGAGAACTGAGAACGGATAGAAAGTATGTACAGGCACTTACGATGCATGGCGCATTGTAAGTGCCTTTTCTGACACTGCGCTGCGGGCGGCAGAATGTGGCGCTGAGAAGAAATGTGCGCCGCAATGCGCGGGGAAGCGATGCAGGTACAGCGCAGATAAAAACATTACATTGAGGAAGGGAAGGAGACGTATATGCGTCTGGACAAATTTCTGAAAGTATCCAGGCTGATCAAAAGACGCACTGTGGCGAACGAGGCGTGCGACGCAGGGCGGGTGACAGTCAACGGACGGCCTGCGAAGGCATCGGTGCAGGTAAAGCCCGGGGATGTGATTGAGATTCAGTTTGGTACAAAGAACGTGAAGGCAGAAGTATTAAAACTTCAGGATACAACAAAAAAAGAAGACGCGGCAGAGATGTTCCGCTATCTTTAGGAATAAATGTGGACTGCCTCTCATATATATAGAATCAGGCGTCAGGTTAAATGCGCGCTCTGGCAGAACAGCTGCGGCGCATACGGGATAACCTGGGGCCGTATCTGGGAGGGAGTAGGGATGGAAGAGCAGCGTATTGCAAAAACACATAAACTTGTGGTAAATAACAGGAAGTCCGCTATGGTGACAGGCGTTCTTGATGTTCTTTCCTTTGACCTGAATGAGGTCCTGCTGGAGACAGAACAGGGGATGCTTATGGTGAAAGGGACAGACCTGCATGTAAACCGACTCACTGTAGAGAAAGGCGAGGTGGATCTGTCGGGAAATATTGACAGTATCGCATACTCCAGCAGTTCTCCTGTGGGAAAGCAGGGGGAGACATTTCTGACAAAACTGTTTAAATAGGAGCGGAGTATGATACTTGGAATCAGCTCAGAGGCCAGAATATTTTTGTATGCCTGCCTGACGGGAATAAGCGTTCTTGCGGCTTATGGAGTCTGTGCCTGCTTCCGCAGGCTGATCCGGCACAGTGCTCTGGCAGAAGGCGTGGAAGACATTATTTTCTGGCTGGGAGCGAGCGCGTACATTTTCTGGAAAATGTATGAGACAACATATGGGAGTATCCGCGGCTTTTTCCTGTTCGGGCTGTTGTGCGGGGGAGGTCTGGGGATGTCTGCCGCCAGGGCCGCGGCTAAAATATATGTAAAGGGAAAGAAAAAACTTGAAAAGCACAGGAAAAGCGGATAGAATAACAGTATCATTGAATGGGGAGAGACAATCAGATCAATAAGTGGGTGAGTATGAATGGATAATGCAAAAAGGAAACGGACAGGCCGTCCGGGCAGGAGGAGGAAAAATACCAGATTCCGCCAGCACAGAAGGAGCGTCTTTCTGATTTGCCTGGTGCTGATATGCCTTACCGGAGTACTCGCAGCCAGTTCTGTGAAACTACAGGCGAAGAATGCGCAGTATAAGGAGCAGGAGAAGGAGCTTGAGGCACAGATCAGCGAGGAAGAAGAGCGCGCTGAAGAAGTGGAGGAATTCGAAGAGTACGTAAAGACTGACGATTATATTAAGGATACCGCAGAAAATAAGCTGGATCTTGTAGATCCGAACGAGATTATATTCAAGCCTGCCCAATAGCTGATGCCAGATCAGGCGGCAGGCTGATAAAAAGAGATTACTAATGAAGAATCCGGAAGAACGCTTCCGGGTTCTTTTTTCAATTGTATTTTCGATAGGTAGAAAGGAAGTCAAGACTATGAATCAGGGACAGGCATTGCACGGGAGCCCTTATGTCGAACAGATTGAAAAGCTTTCCCGGTCGCTCCGGCAGCTCTCGCAGACTTTCATGGGACTGGAGGAGAAGCGGCAGGCCTTTTCTTCGGAGGAGATTGAGGAGATGTTTGCCGAGGTAAAAGAAAAGGTGTGCGGGAAATGCGAGAAATGCGGCTGGTGCTGGGGGGAAAACTTTGTACATACTTATCAGATGGGGTATGAGATTCTTTCGGCTGTGGACCAGTATGGGAACGAGCTGAATACAGAGGTCAAGAGGAAGCTGATGCAGAAATGCATTATGGCTCCCCGGTTCCTGCGCGAGATGCTTACAGGATTCCATTCGGCGCGGCAGAACATTATGTGGGGGAACCGGCTGGCAAGAAGCAGGGAGGGGTGCGCTATCCAGCTCGACACATTCGCGGACGTGATTCAGAATGCCGCGAAGGAACTGGAACAGAGTATCTTTTCAGATGAACGGCTGGAAAAGAAGATCGTAACAGCCCTGAAGCGGAAAGGGATTCGCGTACTGTATACAAATTTCTTTATGAATAGTGAGGGGAGATATGAGATCCATGTCACTGCCCGGAACATGGGGAAGCAAAAGATACCGGTCAGGGAAGTGGTGAAAACTGTATCCGATATATCAGGGAGACGTTTCGTGCTTCCGGGGGACAGTGTTATGATGATGGGAAACCGTTATGTAACGGTCGTGTGCCGGGAAGGGCCGGCCTTTTATACCATGCAGGGAACTGCGCGTATCGGAAGAGGATGTGAAAAAATCTCCGGAGACAATTTCTCCATGATGGAAATGCCGGGCGGACGGCGCGGCGCTGTCCTCTCTGACGGAATGGGCTCCGGGGAAGAGGCATGCAGGGAGAGCACCCTGGTTATCGAACTGCTGGAAGAGTTGATTGAGGCGGGGTTCCCGGAGAAAACAGCGATCCAGATGATTAACACCACCCTGGTCATGGGAAGGGAGGAGATACATTATTCCACTGTGGACATGACCGTATTTGACCTGTATACAGGAGAGTGCGAGATCATCAAGGCAGGTGCGTCGTCCACCTTTATCAGGAAAAAAGATCACGTTGAGCATCTGAGTTCCACAAGCCTTCCGATCGGCGTAATGAATCGGATCGAGATAGATTCCGTCAAAAGACAGCTGGAGGACGGAGACTTTGTCATCATGGTAACAGACGGCGTGCTGGATGCGCTGCCGGTGGGGGAACAGGATATCCTGCTGGAGACCATCATCCAGGGGACGGAAATCTCCAATCCCAAAGAACTGGCACACCATGTGCTGGAACAGGTGCTGGCCTGGACAGGGAAAGAACCGGCGGATGACATGACAGTGCTGGCCGTTGGAATCTGGAGGGCATGACAGCTATTTAGTTCACTAACGTCCTTGTTCAAAACGGTCGAAAACAGAGACTATTTCTAAGGCGTATTCTGCGGGGATGGAGGATGACTCAGGGCTTCGCTACAGGGGATAAGTGAAACTAAAAGCTGCGGCGGCAGACTAAATGCAAGGACTGACGGTGGACAACTCGCATCCGCTCAGACAATTCCACCGTCAGCCCTAACGTCTGTCGCCGCAGCTTTAACTTTCCCTAATCCCCTTCCGAAGGCGCCCGTCGCCATCCTCCATCCCCGCAGAATCTTTCTCGAAATGGGGCTGTTTTCTGGGCTTTTTCAAGCCGGAAGTCAGTGAATATATAGCTGTCAGAAGAAGCAGGCGCGGCCGGAAGACTTTCGCAGCCGAAAAGCCCTCAAGCCGCGCCAGTTGTGCGTTTCAGCCTGTTTAGGGCAATAACACTTCCGTCTGGAAATACGCAGGAAGCGGAGCGGACGGTTTGAGTAAACTTTCTGGGGAAGGAGACAGCCGGAAGATGTGACTTTGGAGGAATCCGCTGAAAAGCTTAAGGGCGGAGAGATGTTGTTAAGCGGCGCGCAGGGATTGTCTGAGCGCAGCGAGTTGCCCGGAGCGCCGCTTTGCCTTTAAACATCTCTTCGGCCTGTTAGATTTTCCGGATTCTGGAACGGAACATCGCACGGCTGTCCCCTTTCACAGAATACGTATCGCAAACCATCCGCTCCGCTTCCGGACGTGAGTCACAGAAAATGTTAGTGCGCTAAATAACTGGAGTTAACTTTACTTTTGGGAATGAATTGGTTATAGTTGACATATGATGAGAAGTGAAGAACGGGAAATTGAAAAATATATTAAAGCATATGGCATGATTGATGAGGGCGACATTGTGGCAGCAGGCGTATCGGGAGGAGCTGATTCGGTATGCCTGCTTTTTGTGCTCTGCGCCCTGCGGGAATCTCTGGGATTTGAGGTGAGGGTCTGCCATGTGAACCACGGGCTGCGCGGTGTGGATGCGGATGCGGATGAGCGGTATGTTGAGGAGCTGTGTGAAGCGCTGGGCGTGCCGTGCCGTGTTTTTCACAAGGATGTGGAATTAATTACCAGAAAACGGAAACAATCTACTGAGGAGGCTGGGCGCACGGCGCGGAGAGAGGCCTTTGAGGAGATGTGCAGGGAAGAGGGATGTACGAAGATCGCGACTGCCCATCACCGGGAGGACAACGCGGAAACGGTTCTGCTGAACGCCGCAAGGGGGACCGGGATCAAAGGCCTGTGCGGAATCCGACCGGTCCGCGGAAAGTGGATCCGGCCGCTGCTTCTGTTTACCAGGGAGCAGATTGAAGAATATCTGGGAAGGCAGGGAATCCTGTGGAAGGAAGATCATACGAACCAGGAGGACTGCTATACAAGAAACCGGATCCGCCATCACATTCTGCCTATGCTGGAGGAACAGGTGAATGCGGGCGTGGTAAAGCACCTTGACGAGCTTTCCCGGCAGGCCCGCCAGGTGTGGGACTATCTGGAACAGGGTGTGGATCAGGCGTGGGAGCGCTGCGTGCACACGGATGATACAGACGAAGACGCTGGCTTTGAGATCGGCAAGGAGATGTTTGCCCAGGAGATGCCGGCCGTGCAGAACCAGCTGTTGAAGCGCTGCATTGAGCAGGTATCCGGAAGCGAGAGAGACGTCAGCTCGGCGCACATCTCTGCGGTGAGGGAACTGTTTGAACTGCAGACTGGAAGATACCTGTGTCTCCCTGATAAAGTGAGAGCGGAGAGGACTTACCAGGGGGTGAGGATCCGCCGCCGGCTTTCCGGAGATGCGCCGGAGAATGGAAGAATGCGCGGGCTATCTGAACAGGAAGTGCTGCTCTGCATCCCGGGAGAGACTGCGATTCCCGGAACAGGCCTTGTGATACAGTGCAGTTTTCCGGAGAATGCAGGCGTTTTGGGCGCAGAAGAGATCCCGCAAAAAAGCTACACGAAATGGATTGATTATGATATAATAAAAAATAGGCTTTCTGTGAGGACACGACGGTCCGGAGACTTTTTTACAGTGGATCAAAAGGGAAGCCGGAAGAAACTGAAAGAATATTTTATCAACGAGAAAATTCCGCAGAAAGAGCGGAATATGCTGCCCCTGATTGCTGACGGAAGCCATGTAGTCTGGATTCCGGGCAGAAGGATGAGTGCGGCGTATCAGGTGAGAAATGACACGAAGCGGATTCTTGAGATAAAGATTACGGAGGAAAAACAAAATGGCAGAGAAGATTAAAATTCTGATTCCGGAAGAAAAAGTAGATGAGAGAATCAGAGAACTGGGGAAAAAGATCAGCGAGGACTATGCGGGAAAGCAGGTTCACCTGATCTGTGTATTAAAGGGCGGAGTGTTTTTTATGTGTGAGCTGGCCAAGAGGATCACTGTGCCGGTATCCATGGACTTTATGTGCGTGGGCAGCTACGG
The DNA here is from genome assembly GCA_944384505.1 of uncultured Mediterraneibacter sp. Taxonomy (GTDB): domain Bacteria; phylum Bacillota; class Clostridia; order Lachnospirales; family Lachnospiraceae; genus Mediterraneibacter. Next base: position 32,636 of record CALWTQ010000015.1, on the reverse strand, counting down.
CGACGGGACGTCTTCCAGCGGAGTTGTACGTATAGCCAAGGACCTGGATGAATCAATCGAAAACAAAGAGGTTCTTATCGTGGAGGACATTATAGATTCGGGAAATACACTGTATTATCTGATCGACGTTCTGAAGAAGAGGAATCCGGCCGGCATGCGCCTGTGCACGCTTCTGGATAAACCAGAGCGGAGGGTCAAAGACGTGAAAGTGGATTACTGCGGATTCGAGATTCCGGACGAGTTTGTCGTCGGGTATGGGCTTGACTACGCTCAGAAATATAGGAACCTTCCGTACATCGGAGTGGTGGAAGGACTGGAATAGGGAGGAACAGAGACTTTGGACAATAATAAAAAATATAGAACAGTCAATGGAACTACACTGCTGATGTTCATTGTGATCGCAGCGGCAGCGCTGTGGATGGCGAGCCGGATGCAGGTGCACAGGCAGGAGATGAGCTATACGGAATTTATTTCCGAGGTGGAGCAGGAGAATATAACGGATGTTTACATTGACCAGAACAGCGCGGTACCTACAGGAACAGTGTCGTTCCTTCTGAAAGATGAGGACGGCACCCGCTCGGTGAATGTGTCGGATGTAAAGGATGTGGAGGAGCTTCTGGATCAGCACGGCATTGTATACAGCGTAGGCGCGGTTCCGGAGGAATCCGTTCTATCGACGGTGATTCTGCCGCTCCTGATTACGATGGGCGGCGTGCTTCTGATCTTTTATCTTATGAACCGGCAGGCTGGAGGCGGAGCCAACGCCAAAGCCATGAACTTTGGCAAAAGCCGGGCCAGGATGACGAACCAGAACGAAATAAAAGTTACGTTTGCCGATGTGGCGGGCCTGAAAGAGGAGAAGGAAGAATTAGAGGAAATCGTTGACTTCTTAAAGGCGCCTAAGAAATATGTGCAGGTTGGCGCGAGAATTCCGAAAGGAGTTCTGCTGGAGGGCCCTCCGGGAACAGGAAAGACCCTTCTGGCAAAGGCCGTGGCCGGAGAGGCGGGCGTGCCGTTTTTCAGTATTTCCGGGTCTGATTTTGTAGAAATGTTTGTCGGCGTGGGAGCGTCCCGCGTGCGGGACCTTTTCCAGGACGCGAAGAAGAATGCCCCGTGTATTGTATTTATCGATGAGATCGACGCTGTGGCGAGAAGGCGCGGAAGCGGACTTGGCGGAGGCCACGATGAGAGGGAGCAGACCCTCAACCAGCTCCTTGTGGAGATGGATGGATTTGGCGTGAATGAAGGGATCATTGTCATGGCCGCGACAAACCGGAAGGATATCCTGGATCCGGCTATCCTGCGTCCGGGACGTTTTGACCGGAACGTAATTGTAGGCCGCCCGGACGTCGGGGGAAGAGAAGAGATTCTGAAGGTACATGCCAGGAATAAGCCGCTGGGCGATGATGTAGACTTAAAACAGATCGCGCAGACAACGGCAGGCTTTACCGGAGCGGATCTTGAGAATCTTCTGAACGAGGCGGCAATCCTGGCGGCAAAGGATAACCGCGTGTTCATTCAGCAGGGGGATATCCGTCATGCATTTGTAAAGGTTGGGATCGGACCTGAGAAAAAGAGCAGGATCGTCTCAGACAAGGAGAGGCGGATCACAGCTTATCACGAAGCGGGACACGCGATACTCTTCCATGTGCTGCCGGATGTGGGGCCTGTATACAGCGTATCCATCATTCCGACAGGCGGCGCCGGCGGCTACACCATGCCTCTGCCGGAGAAGGACGACATGTTTAATACAAAGGGACATATGCTCCAGGAGATCACCGTGGCCCTGGGCGGCCGCGTGGCTGAGGAAGAGATCTTCGACGACATCACGACCGGTGCATCCCAGGATATCAGGCAGGCTACTGCGATTGCGAAGTCCATGATTACGAAATTTGGTATGTCTGAGCGCCTGGGACTGATCAATTATGACAATGACAGCGATGAAGTGTTCATTGGACGCGATTTCGGCCATACTTCAAGAGGCTACGGCGAGAAGGTGGCGGGGACGATCGATGAGGAGGTAAAGAGAATCATCGATGAGTGTTATGCGAAGGCCAGAAAGATTATCCAGGATCATCAGGATGTGCTGGACGCATGCGCAAAGCTCCTGCTTGAAAAAGAAAAGATAACAAGAAGTGAGTTCGAGGCATTATTCGAGGACGGCGAAGCTAAGGAGGCCTGATTATATGAACAGAGACGCGCTGTTCTGTGACGGCACACAGGATTATGTCATTCCTGCGGAGCCTGAGGCGGGAGAGAAAATATTACTGCGGTTCCGTACGGCACACAATGACGTGGAAGAAGTAGAACTTCTTACAGAAGACAGAAATTATGCGATGTGGAAGGCGGATTCCGGTAATGAATTTGACTTTTATGAGATTGAATGGCAGCTGGGAGAAGAGCCGTTTCACTACTCTTTCGAGATCAAGAAAGGAGAGCAGATCTGGTATTTCAACCGCTACGGGGTTACAGATCATCGGGAGGATTATTATGATTTTGTCATTGTCCCGGGGTTTTCTACGCCGGACTGGGCAAAGGGCGCGGTTATGTACCAGATTTTCGTGGATCGGTTCTGTAACGGAGATCCGGATAATGACGTGGAAGACCGGGAGTATATTTATATCGGAGCGCCCAGCGCAAAGATTAAGGACTGGAACCAGGTGCCGGCAGCCATGGACATCCGCAATTTCTACGGAGGAGATCTGCAGGGTGTGATGGATAAGCTGGATTACCTGGAGGAACTCGGGGTTGAGGTTATTTATTTTAATCCCCTGTTTGTATCGCCGTCAAACCATAAATATGACATTCAGGATTATGACTATATCGATCCGCATTATGGCAAAATCGTGGCGGACGGGGGCGAACCGCTTCCGGAGGACGCCCGGGATAATACAAATGCCACGAAATATCAGAAACGAACCGGGGATATCCGGAATCTTGAGGCGAGCAACGACCTCTTTGCCCGGCTGGTGGAAGAGCTGCACAAACGCGGTATGAAAGTGATTCTGGACGGAGTGTTCAACCACTGCGGTTCTTTCAATAAATGGCTGGACCGGGAGCGGATTTACGAGCGGCAGCCCGGGTATCCCAAAGGAGCCTATGTGAGCGCTGACAGTCCGTACCGTAAGTTCTTCCATTTTCATGATGACAGAGATGAGGCGTGGCCCTACAACGGGAGCTACGACGGATGGTGGGGGCATGATACCCTGCCGAAACTGTCATACGAGGATTCACCGGAGCTGGAACAGTACATTATGGATATCGGGAGGAAATGGGTTTCCCCGCCGTATAACGCGGATGGCTGGAGACTGGATGTGGCCGCGGATCTGGGGTGCAGCAATGAGTATAACCATATGTTCTGGAAGCGCTTCCGCAAAGAGGTCAAAGACGCCAATCCTAACGCGCTGATTCTGGCGGAACACTACGGGGATCCCCAGGAATGGCTCCAGGGTGATGAATGGGACAGTGTCATGAACTATGACGCGTTCATGGAGCCCCTGACCTGGTTCCTCACCGGAATGGAAAAGCACAGCGATGAGCGCAGAGACGACCTCTGGGGCAACCCGGACAGCTTTGTGGGAGCTATGCGCCACTTTATGGCAAGTATGCTCACTCCGTCGCTGCAGGTGGCGATGAATGAGCTGTCGAACCATGACCACTCCAGGTTCTTAACCCGCACAAACCAGATCGTGGGACGGGCGGAGCATGTAGGGGCCAAAACAGCGGAGGAAGGCGTGGTTCATGCGGTTATGAGGGAGGCGGTTACTGTCCAGATGACCTGGGTCGGTGCGCCGACCATCTACTATGGAGACGAGGTCGGACTGTGCGGTTTCACAGATCCGGACAACCGCCGCACATATCCCTGGGGGAATGAGGACAGAGAAATGTTTGAATTCCACAAGGAGATGATCCGGATCCATAAAGAGGAGAAACCGCTGAGAAAGGGATCCATCAAGCTTCTGTTCGCGGCATACAATATCATGGCTTATGCAAGATTTCAGGGGGATGAGCAGATCGTCGTGGTTCTGAACAACAGCAGAGAGCTGCAGTCAGTCACCGTGCCGGTATGGCTTTCCGGAGTCCCGAGAGAAGGCCGGATGCAGCGTCTGATCTACTCATATGAAGACGGGTATACGACCGCCTACGATGAATATATCGTAGAGAACGGAGAGATTGTCATCAATATGGGGCAGCACTCGGCAGCAGTGCTTAAACCTGTGAAAGTACAGAGACTTTAAGGAAAAGATTATGTCAAAAAAAATAGCAGTAATTAATGACCTGTCCGGATTCGGCCGCTGTTCTCTGACAGCGGCTGTTTCTGTACTGGCGGCAATGGGAGTGCAGCCCTGCCCGCTTCCGACAGCGGTTTTGAGCGCGCAGACAGGTTTTCCAAGTTATTATTATGATGATTATACAGAGAAAATGGATTATATCCGGGAAGAGTGGGAGAAAATGGGAGCGTCCTTTGACGGGATTTACACCGGATTCATGTCCGGGTGCAGCCAGATCAGGAAGACCATGGACTTTCTGGATTCCTTTCATAAGGGAGATACGTTTTTCCTGGCTGATCCCGTCATGGGAGACAACGGGGTGGAGTTCGGATTCTCTACGGAAGAGTTCCGGGCCGGAATGAAAGAGCTGGTCAGGAGAGCGGAACTCATTACGCCCAATCTGACGGAGCTCTGCCTTCTGGCCGGGGAGGACGGGGATACGATCCGGGAACTGGCCGGAGAGAGGGATAAGGAGAGGATCATGAATGCGGCGGAGAAGCTTGCCCGTCAGGTAATGGCGGCAGAGCCGGGAGAGGCGCTTGTCACGGGGATCCGCTTCCTGGATCCCGGTTCGGGAGAAGAGATGATAGGAAATATGGCAGTGACAGGAAATGGGACGTTTCTCTGTGAGCAGCCCTATATCGGGGAGAGCTATTCCGGGACAGGCGATCTGTTTGCCTCTGTCATCGCCGGAGGAAAGGCCCGGGGGGATTCCCTGGAGGACTCCGCCGCGCTTGCGGGTTCATTTATCGCTGCCGCGGTCCGGGATGCTGTAAAGCATAAGGTCCCGAGAAATGAAGGGGTGGAGTATGAGAAGTATCTGGGGATGCTCATACCCAGGGAGAGATAAAACGGGATAGAAGTGCCGGCCTTATTTGGTCAGCACTTCTATCCCGTCTTCTCTCACAAGCACCATATATTCGATCTGAGCGGACAGCCCGTCGTCAATGGTATATACGGTCCATCCATTGTCTTCATCAACGAAGAAATCAGGGCTTCCCTCATTGATCATCGGCTCGATGGTAAACATCATGCCCGGCACGAGAAGCATCTCGCTTCCCTTTGGCGTTACATAGCTGACAAAGGGATCCTCATGGAAGGCAAGTCCGATTCCGTGGCCTCCGATTTCTTCTACAACAGAGTATCCATTGGCCCGGGCGTGAGTATTGATGGCGTCAGCGATGTCGCCCAAGTGTCCCCACGGTTTCGCTGCGGCAAGGCCCAGTTCCACGCATTCTTCGGTTACGCGGATCAGACGTTCTGCGCGGTCAGAGATTTTTCCCATTTTAAACATGCGGGAAGCATCGGAAAAATAGCCGTCCAGGATAGTGGATACGTCCACATTAATAATATCCCCTTCCTGAAGGATAATATTTTCATCAGGAATACCGTGGCATACTTCATTATTAATGGAGGTGCACACGCTTTTCGGGAATCCCTGATAGTCAAGCGGCGCCGGGATGCCGCCGTGTTCTGTGGTAAAGCGGTAAACAATATCATCAATCTCCGCTGTGCTCATCCCAACGCGGATATGCTTTGCCACTTCGTCCAGAACCGCGGTGTTGAGCGCGGCGCTTTCTTTGATCTTCTCAATCTGTGCCGGCGTTTTCAGAAGCTTCCTTGTGGGGACAATCTCACCCCGCTCCGCGTGAAGAAGCATCTTTTCGTCAATCGGCATATGGCATTTCTTATATTTCTTTCCGCTGCCGCACCAGCAAAGGTCATTACGTTCCATGAATAACATCTCCTCTAAAATATATTTTCAAAACCGGTGGATGAACAGCCCGCTCCTGAGCTTAGGCTCAAACCAGGTTGATTTGGGCGGCATAAGGCGCCCGGCGTCAGCTACGCGGAGGAGTTCTTCCATGGATGTGGGATACATGGCAAAAGCCATGCCGCCCGAGGCGTCCGCCGCCTGTACAAGAGCTCCGGTCCCGCGGATTCCTCCGATGAAACGGATCGAGGGATCCGTTTTTGGATCGTGGATGCCAAGTATGGGGGCAAAGATGTGATCCTGCAGGAGCGATACATCCAGCCCGCTGACGGGATCATCTGATAAAAGGCAGGGCTTTGCCTGAAGCTTATACCAGCGGCCCTGCCCGTACAGCCCAAATTCGCCTTTGCGTTCCGGGCGGTACGGGGCGGTTCCCATCTCTGCGATCTCAAATCCATCCCTTATCTTATCAAGAAATCCGTTAAATGTATAGCCTTTCATGTCGGTGATTACGCGGTTGTAATCCAGGATCTTAAGTTCGTCTGACGGGAACAGTACACTGAGGAAATAATTGTATTCCTCTGTGCCGGAAAATCCCGGATCCGCGGCTCTTCTGGCAAGGCCGACCTTCACTGCGGAAGCGGCTCTGTGGTGCCCGTCCGCAATGTAAAGATGAGGCGTCTCTGCAAAAATCTGAGAAATATTATCAATATCTTCCTGCCTGTCTGCTTTCCACACCTGGTGCCGGATTCCGTCCTCGCTGACGAAATCGTAAAGCGCGTCTTTTCGCTGAATTTCTCTCAGCAGATCGCGAAGGCCGGGGACCGGCCGGTGAGTGAGGAAAATGGGACCCGTCTGGGCGCTGCACGCGTCCACATGCCGGATACGGTCCTCCTCCTTGGCCGCAAGAGTGTTCTCGTGCTTTAAGATTACTCCGTTTACATAGTCGTCTATGGACGCGCATCCAACCAGGCCGGTCTGTGTCCTGCCGTTCATAGTAAGTGCATATATATAATAGCAGTCCGACGGATCCTGTATGAAAGAACCGTCCCGGATCATAGCATCAAGTGTCTGCCGCGCTGTCTCGTATACTTCCGGCGCACAGAAACTTGTGCCCTCAGGGAGAAGAGTTTCGGCTCTGTCAATTTTAAGAAATGATAAGGGTTCAGCTTCAACGGCTTTTCGTGCTTCTTCAGTGTTGTACACGTCATACGGCAGCGCTGCGATTCTGGAAGCAAGTTCGGGCTGCGGCCGTATTGCGCAGAATGGTCGGATAATACTCATGTCAGTCTCCTTTTCTGTATCTGATATTCTGTAAGCGGCAGCGTACACTGGCGCTAATGACTCCGGGGATATTTTAACACATATTTCAGGGGGCTGCCACCGCAGGAAAGGACAAAATGTGACATTTTCACTTGCCCGGGTTTAAAAAGTATAGTAGTATAAAAGTCTGAGGAGTGATAAATATTATGTGGTACTGGATAGTGATGTTTTTGCTCATTGGCGGAAGTATCTGTATGCTGGGAATATCATTTGCGGCTATAAGGCGGCAGAATGATATGGCGGTCAGAGTCAGTTCTGATACATCGCGCAGACGAGTACAGGATGAAGACGAGTATGACAGTGGCAGGCCGGGGGGCAGAACCGGCAGGCATACAGGCGATCCCCGGGACGCGCAGAGACAGCCCCAGCGGAAGAAGAGAAGGCAGTGGAAGATAATTCTTGAAGATATTGACAGCTGGGAAAAATACAGTTTTACATTCTATGATACAGTTGGAATCGGCCGGGGAAAAGACGGAAGCATGTATGAGAAATATCTTCCGATTCTGAATGACGGGAGAGTTTCGAAAATACACTGTGTGATTGTTCACCGGGGCGACAGGCTGTATCTGAAGGATGAAGGCTCCAGAAACGGGACATATCTGAACGGAACCCGGATCGACGAGCCTGTGGTAATTCAAAGAGACGATATCATCGGAGCAGGGGAGACGAGACTGGAAGTACAGCGGATCCTGCGGGAAAGCGAGTAGCGTACAGACCGGCGGAAGGTCCGGACCGGAATCTGAAACGGCGTATATCCTGCGAAGCGGATATCCAGAGAAAATATGCGGAGAGACGGCGGTTCTTCACGGACTGCCGTTTTTCTGCATATACTGTATATATAATGTCTGTCTGGGAGTGACGTGAGCATGAATGAAAAAATACCCTATTATATGGCCTATCCGACTCCTTTTTCTTATGATGATGAGAGAACGGAACGTATGGATTATGAATATCTGAAAAGCATGTATCCGGAGATGCCGAAGCGTATCCTGCCCTATGTGGAAGAGGAGTGCGACCGGATGGAATATGAGAACAGTATGGTGTATGACCAGTATCCTGATAAACTGCAGCTAAGGCTGATGTGCAGGCGCATATGCGAGAACGTGAAAAAACATGAAAAACTGACAGATGAGACGGGAGAGAAGTACCTGGATGATATTGCAGGGGTAATGCTCTTTCAGGAACTATATAAGCGCAGGAGCGATCAGAGGAGGCGGGCAAGAAGATTTTACTAATCCGCGGAAACGTGATATAATAAATGCCATTGGTTCCGTTCCGCGGAGCTTATGAAAGAATCAAAAGAGAGAAGAGAACAAATGAAGAAAAATCTCATTTTTATAGGAATGCCCGCGGTGGGAAAAAGTACGGTGGGAATTGTGGTAGCAAAAAGGCTTGGAATGAATTTTATTGATACAGATCTCCTGATTCAGGAACAAGAGGGGAAGCTTCTGCGGGAAATTATCGCGGAGTGCGGCCAGGACGGTTTTCTGGAGATTGAGAATCGGGTGAATGCGTCTGTTCAGGCGGAAAATTCTGTCATTTCCCCGGGTGGAAGCGTGGTCTACTGTAAGGAGGCCATGGAACATTACAAAAAGATTGGGACGGTCGTATATTTGAAGGCGTCTTATCAGACAATAAGAAAGCGGATCCGAAGCCCGAAGAAGCGGGGCGTCGTTCTCAGAGAGGGGCAGACGTTCAGGGATCTTTATGATGAGAGAGTGCCTTACTTTGAAAAATATGCGGATATTACCGTATGTGAGGACGGATGTCAGATAGAAGAGACGATAGAAAATGTGCTTGCGGCGGTGAAGCCGCGCAGAACCGGAAGGAGGAAACCATTCCGGAAAAAACGGATATTCAGAAAACGGAGAAAGGAAGGGCGAAGAAAGGAAGAGTGCAAAAAATCTTGACAAGATGTTATAAAGTAAACTAAAATGGAAATCCGGTCAGGGCAGCCGCCGAGATAAGTCCGAAGAGCGGTTTTGCGATTGGCGCGGGATGGGCTGTTGCCGGCCGGATATATGGCAGATAAAATAATAATTCAAAAAAATCGTCTTTTATGGTACAATAGACAAGGCAGACTGGAATACAGAGGAAAAGTACGATTACGATAATAGAATCTAGATCGAGGTGCAAAATGGAGCAATATATCATCAAAGGCGGAAATCCGCTTGTTGGAGAGGTAGAGATCGGCGGTGCGAAAAACGCGGCTCTTGCGATTCTGGCGGCGGCCATTATGACGGATGAAACGGTGCTGGTTGAGAATCTTCCGGATGTGAATGATGTAAATGTGATGCTGGAGGCGATTGCCGGGATCGGCGCGATGGTTCAGCGGGTTGACAGGCATACGGTGAAGATCAATGGCGGACCCATCGGTGATTTTAATATAGAGTATGACTATATCAAGAAGATCAGAGCATCCTACTATCTTCTTGGAGCGCTTCTTGGAAAATACAGACGGGCGGAGGTGGCCCTGCCAGGCGGGTGCAATATTGGGAGCAGGCCGATTGACCAGCATTTGAAAGGGTTCCGCGCGCTCGGCGCGGACGTGGATATAGAGCACGGCAAGATTGTCGCCGAGGCAGAAAAACTTCGGGGAACCCATCTGTATTTTGACGTGGTGACGGTCGGCGCTACGATTAATGTTATGATGGCGGCAGCCATGTCAGAGGGGCTGACAATCATGGAAAACGTGGCAAAAGAGCCGCACGTGGTTGACGTAGCAAACTTTTTGAACAGTATGGGTGCAAATATCAAAGGCGCCGGTACAGACGTGATCAAGATCCGGGGGGTCAGATCTCTGCATAAGACAGAATATTCAATTATTCCGGATCAGATAGAGGCGGGAACCTTTATGTTCGCCGCTGCTGCGACCAAAGGAGACGTCACAGTCCTCAACGTGATCCCAAAACATCTGGACGCTACGATTTCCAAACTGATTGATATCGGATGTGAGGTGGAAGAGTTTGATGACGCTGTGCGTGTGGTCGCAAAAGGGCGGCTTCGCAGTACACAGGTGAAGACGCTTCCGTATCCGGGATATCCTACAGATATGCAGCCTCAGATAGGCGTTACTCTGGCACTGGCGAACGGGACGAGTACGATTACGGAGAGTATTTTTGAGAACCGATTTAAATACCTTGCAGAGCTGGCACGCATGGGAGCCAGGGCGAAGGTGGAAGGGAATTCCGCAACCATCGAAGGAATTGAGTGTTTCTCCGGCGCGAGAGTGAGCGCTCCGGATCTGAGAGCCGGGGCAGCGCTTTGCATTGCGGGACTTGCGGCAGACGGAATTACCATTGTTGATGATATCGTATATATCCAGAGGGGATACGAGCGGTTTGAGGAAAAACTCAGGAGCCTGGGCGGCATGATTGAGAAAGTATCTAACGATAAAGAAATTCAGAAATTCAAATTGAAAGTCGGATGATGAACCCATCATCAGTAAAATCGAATAAAAATAACAGCTCCGTCATAAAGAGGAACTGTTATTTAAGCATTGAATGTTTATAAAAAGGCAGGGCTGATAAAGACCCTGCCTTTCTGTCCGATAAGCCCGGAAAGCGTCTGCCGTGCCTGCACGGGCAGACATTTGCCGCGATCCGGCTGCTATACCGCTTCCTTGAAGAGAATCCCTCTGTAGCGGTTCAGCGCTGTATATAAAATCATTCCAATCACACCGCAAGAAATCACTTCGCCGATGCCAACTGTCAGCATCATGAAGGGAATCGGGAGCGGAACCATATACCCGTACCTGAGCACAAACGGAACCACAATCATATTTGCAACGATTGGTGGAACCGGGGCAAGATATTTGCTCCTGTTTCTCAGCATCCAGGTGAAAATCGCTCCGATCAGCGTGGCAAGGCTTCCGAATATAATGTCCGGGATGATGCATCCACCGAGGATGTTGCTGATAAGACAGCCTAAAAATACGCCTGGGATAGCCGCGGGGGTAAATGCCGGGAGGATCGTCAGGGCCTCAGAAAAACGAACCTGGACTTCTCCGTAAGCAAAAGACGCGCCGATCAGAGTCAGCACAACGTAGATTGCGGCAATCATAGCCGCCTGTACTATGAAAAGTACTTTGTTCTGGTGAGTTGTTTTCATTTTTTAAATCTCCTTTAGTTTTGTTTTACGAGTGGAAGGTCTCGAACACTCGATTCATTTAACGCCGGGAATCGGCGGCAAGCCCGATAGACCTTGGTTTTTATGGGCTTTGCAACGTGGGATAGTATAACATGGAGAGGGCTGAAATTCAAGCCGTACCCACAATTTACCCACAATGAAATAAAAAAGCACTCTATCCAAATGAAGTTCCGGGAATGCGAGTTAAGATTCAAAAGGATTTTTTTGTGCCTTGGACTATGCAATACTACAAAAAAGCCGCCCCATTAGTGATGGTGTGGAGCGGCAATCTTTTACTTAGATATCTATTGAACTGAAATTAATCTCCAGATCATCATAGATTCCGGCTTTGACTGCTTCAGAGAAAGTATATTCTGCGGTATCGTCGGACTCAAAGGAATAAACCATAATTCTGTTTTTCTCTGGATCAACAATCCAGTATTCACGAACTCCGGCAGTACGGTATTTGAACAATTTGGTATAGTAGTCCATGCGCCTACTGCCCGAGGAAACAATCTCAATGATCCAATCCGGTGCACCTGTGCAGCCTTTGTCTGTGAGTTTGTCAGGGGTGCATATAACGCTTATATCCGGCTCGACATAGTTTTTATCATCTTCATTTAGAAATACGGCAAATGGGGCGATATCGACCTCACAGGAGCCGCCTTTCTTGTCGATATAGTCCGCAACCTTACGATAGAGAGCGCCAAGTATCTGCTGATGCTTCCGCGTGGGCGGCGCCATCATATACATCTGACCGTCGATCAGCTCTGCCCGTTGTCCATCTGGCAGGGCATAGATATCTTCAATGGTATACTCTTTGTTCTGCTGCAGTAATGGCATAGTGACACATCCTTTCCTGGTGAGAGTGTTGACAGTTGCATAGGACTTATTCGGAGTCTGGAGCGACAGTGATGTTGGAGCATTTAAAAGTAATTTTATGCTTTGTAAGAATGTTTGCAAATTCCTGAGTTATTTCTTGTATTGCGTCACCCTGCTTTTTGAAACGAAGAACCAATTTGAATTCACCTAAAGAGCTTCCTTCTCTTGTAAAGCCGGACATATATTCAGAATTTGCTATGAGTACATCTTCTAATTCTGAAAAAATATCATTGTTGTATGTGATATCTTTGTTTAATTGAAACGTAATAACAAACGAGTTGGCAAATTCAGGATAAGCGTCAATTGCCTTTTTAATATATCCGTTGACTTTTTCCCCTGCTGCGTCTGCCGCCGCTTTAATCTCTTCGTATTTCTCTTTTTGGACATCCAAAGGGATGCGTTTGAGTTTTTCTTTAGCATACCTGATATTATATTCTGTTTTGCTTTCGCTATTGCCCATTGTGTCACCTTCTTTCGCATAAATCTTTCACTGGGAGCGCTACCCAAAAATGGTGAAACCTTCTCCGCCTTATGGAATAAGTATAGCATAAATCAACGGCTACGTACATGGTAAAATACACAAAATTAACTGTGATACCACGTACATAATTTGTGAAGCGTGCCAATAAACACAATACCACGTACGAGGCATGGTTTAAAAGTGTGGGATGCATCTTGAAATATGGACAGAGCACGGAGAAGGTATATCATAATAGTAAAGTGTCAGTAAATCGTGAGATTGACTGGCTTTACAGTTCCGGTATTATCGGCTTTGCAGGTAAGATCAAAGATTGTAATATATTGGACTTTAAACCGAAGTCATGATGCTATTTTATGGATGTAGGTCTGACAAGCTAGTTTCTGATTCACATTGGCTGTTCTGAAAGCGATGTGTCAGGGATCGTGAATGAGAATTTTGTGTTTCTTGACCTGAAAAGAAGAATAGTTCCGCCAAGTGACATTGCCCTTGAAACACCCGCATTTGCTACGTTGGGAAACGGAGAAGTAGATTTTTATGTAAAGTCGCTGAAAACACAGAAAACCTACGCGATTGAAGTAAAGAAATGAAACACTTCTTGAGGGGAGAACATAATTGAATAGGTAAAAGATGGAAAGACAGCAGCTTTGAGCCTTATGCAAGGGCTATTCAGATTTTACTACAGAAAGTTGGTATGTCACGTGGTGATCTTCAGAAGAGGGATCCTTAAAGACCTCCTCGGCTATGATCAGATCTGTCCAGTCATCCGTCAATATTTCCCCATCAAATAGATTTACTTTTATGAAATCTGGTGATTTATAAATATCGTCAGTAGTATACTGTCGCTTTGGGGTGGGCATATTTCATTTAGAATATTCGTCCAAACCAAATTATGATTTTATTATAGCCAGAAGTTTACGGATTATCAGTGGTGTTTCTGCCTATACTAAATTGCGATTTTTGTTTGGCCCAATTTTTGCCACAATTCGAGTGACTATTGATGTCCAGTAAAATTAAATCCGCACCTGTCTCTCAGCTCTTTAGGAGCTCATCAATCAGCCTGGAAGCCTCGCTCCGTGTCAGCGCCCCCGCATCCCACTGCGGTGCGATTCCTTTCTTCCGGCTCAGACTGGTGAGAAAGGAGATCTGTTTCGGAGTGGCGGGCTGGGGCGTTTTGACCTTATATGTAAGCTGTACGGGTTTAAACAGCTTTGGATCTGTATCCTCGAAGTAGTGTGCCAGAGTTTGGTAGAGTTTGGCCGTGGCCAGAGCATCGTGATAGGCGCGGTGCGCGGACTTGTTTTCAATATGATAGTATTCGCACAGACTGCCCAGGCTTTTAGATTCCAGGCTCTGAAGTACCTTTTTGGCTATTTTCAAAGTATCAATCCCCATTTTCTCGAAAGGAAGACCGTCTTTGGCGGCGCTGCATTTCATAAAACTGTAATCAAAGGAAACGTTGTGGCCGATGAGTACATCGTCTCCGCAGAAGTCAAGAAAGTCGGAGACAACCTGGCATCTGTTCCGGGCGTCTGCCACCATCTCATCTGTGATTCCGGTGAGTGCAGTAATGTTCGGAGAGATCGGAGAAAGCGGGTGGATAAATTCCATGAACCGTTCTGCTACTTTTCCTTCCCTGACTTTTAAAGCGCCTATCTCTATAATCTCATTTTCCTGAGGATCCAGGCCTGTGGTTTCAACATCAAAAGCTACATATGACTTTAACATATCTGAATACTCCTTATTTCTCCTGCTGACTGACATTATAATATATTTTGTGGTCCTATTACAATCCTATTGTCTGTGATTTTCTCTCTTGAACAGCCCATGAATGAACTCTGCATAAGGCGGCTGGCAGGGTATGGGTGCGGTTTTTAACAGAGGAAAGACGATAAGATTGATCTTTTTTAATCTTTTACAAATATAAGGAAAATATTAAAAGAATAAAAAATATATAAAATGCATCATTTACATTATTGTAATTTAACGATATACTATGATAGTGCGTTAAAGTATTTCTCTGAATGAGAACAGAGAGAAGGAGGGTTAAACTTATGATAACTTTTATCATCGGTCTCGCGATTCTTTTCGTGGGGGCAGCTCTTTACGGAAAGTTCTGTGAGAAAGTTTTTGGTCCTGATGACAGGAAAACCCCTGCCTATACGAAACAGGACGGTGTTGATTACGTACCTATGAGAGAATGGAAGAACAGCCTGATTAACCTGCTGAATATTGCGGGCACAGGCCCGATTCTCGGGCCGATCCAGGGGATTCTGTTTGGGCCGATCGCGTTTATCACTATTCCGATCGGAAATATCATCGGCGGCGCGATGCATGATTATTTTTCCGGGATGATCTGCCTGCGTGACGGCGGGACACAGATGCCGGATATGATCAGAAAGTACAGCAATAAAGGCGTTTATACAATTTACCAGATATTCTGCAGCCTGCTGCTTCTTCTTGTGGGCGCTGTGTTTATTTACACTCCGGGAGATATTGCGGCGACTCAGGTATTCGGCTTTGACGGAGCTGTGGATTCTGTTTCCACATGGGTGATCTATGGAGTGATCTTTGTATATTACCTGATCGCGACTGTATTCCCGATCGATGCGATTATCGGCCGCATTTACCCGATTTTCGGAGCGATCCTTCTGTTTTCGGCAGTTGGTGTATTCATCGGCGTATTTGCCATGGGATTCCCGCTTGTTGAGATCTGGGACGACTGGAATGTAGCTGCGTTTGCATATGGAGACTATTTTAATGCAAACCACTTCATACCGATCTTCTTTATTACGGTTGCCTGCGGTATCCTGTCCGGCTTCCACTCAACACAGACGGCGATTATCTCCCGTACAATGAAGAGCGAGAAACAGGGACGCATGACATTTTACAACATGATGGTTGTTGAAGGATTCATTGCTATGGTATGGGCAGCAGGCGCTATGGGCGTTTACAACCTGGGACTTCAGGCGGCGGATGCTTCACTTGCGACCAGTACGATCGGCGTAGTATGTAAATATATCCTCGGACCTGTAGGAGGAGTGATCGCGCTTCTGGGCGTTATCGTGCTTCCGATTACATCAGGAGACACCGCACTTCGCGCGCTCCGTCTGGCAATTGCGGACGCGTTCCACCTTGACCAGAAGTCAGCGAAGAAGAGACTGGGTCTTGCGGCGATCATCTTTGTTCTTGTTGCGGCGATCCTTGTATTCGCAAAGAGCAATGCGGACGGGTTCAATATTCTGTGGAGATACTTCGCGTGGTCCAACCAGAGTCTGTCTCTGTTTGCGTTTCTTGCAATTACAGTCTGGATGTTTGAGACAGGAAGGAATAAATACGCGTGGATGCCTCTGATCCCGGGAGCGTGGTATGCATTTGTAACAGTTACATATATTGCGAATGCGAAGATCGGATTTAACATTCCGTGGATCGGCGCATATATTATCGGAATCGCGGCTGCTGTTGCGTATGTTGCAGTGCTCGTGTGGTATGGAAAGAAGCGTACTGCGATGAAAGCAAAAAAGGCTGAAAAGTAAAACAAAGAATATATAAGTGTGTTTTTCAGAGC
The DNA here is from genome assembly GCA_944384505.1 of uncultured Mediterraneibacter sp. GTDB lineage: Bacteria > Bacillota > Clostridia > Lachnospirales > Lachnospiraceae > Mediterraneibacter. The sequence goes on along the minus strand of CALWTQ010000015.1, from coordinate 16,272 downwards.
TGTGACGGCTATTACTGCCGCCGCAGCTCTTGTTTATTATATGGCTAAATGATGCCCCGGCTTCAGGCGCTGTGCTGTTTCAATTACAAGGTTACATCCGGGGTCACAGATAGCATCCGCAGTCAACGGTGAGGATTTCTCCGTTGATGCAGCGGGACATATCACTTGCCAGAAACAGAACGGCGTATGCCTGATCAATTTCCCACGGGTGTACAGAGCGAACGGTTCTCTGATTGCGGATCTCGTTCATTCTGCCCTCTGCTACGGTCTGGGGCGCCTGGTCGTCAAGCGTATAGGCAAGCGGGCTGGGAGTGTGTCCCGGGGAAACAGCATTGCACCGGATGCCTGTATCTACGCATCGGATTGCAACATTTTTCGTGAGCGTATCAAGCCCGCCTTTTGTAGAGCAGTAGGCAGCTCCGCACATGGGGCGTCCGCCATTTACAGAAGAAATGTTGATGATATTGCCGCACCCCTTTGTGAGGAAATATTTCACCGCTTCCCTGCACAGATAAAGAGGACCTTTCATATTCGTGTCAACTACCTGGTCGATCGTTTCATCATCTACCGCGTCGATAGTGATCAGCTCTCCTTTGCCTGCGTTGTTCACAAGGACATCAATGGTGCCGTAGGTTTCCAGCGCTTTGCTGATCACCGTTCTGCAGTCTGCGGAACTGGAAGAGTCTGCGGTGATCCCGGTGATTTCCGCGTTGGTTTTCTCGCGGATATCCCGAATCGCGGCGTTGAGCTTTTCCTCGCCCCGCGCTGTAATAAACAGCTTCGCTCCATGCTGAGCCATAACTTCCGCCATTTTCTTACCCATCCCGTAGCTTCCGCCCGTCAGGACGACAACCTTGCCTTCCAGCAGCCGGTTGAAGTCCGGAATCGTAAAATCCTCGGCATAACGGCATGTTTCATCAAAACGATGCTTTTCTGACATAACTGTACCTCCTTTATTTTTTGGTTACTTATATTAGAGAGCAATTTATATGCCAGGCCGGTAATCCTTCCCGGGAAGAAGGCGGATTCCTGTGCGGGCATAAACAAGTCTCCGGGCGATGGAGGGCTGAATTACTGACAATGAAGGAATAAAAGTACACACAGAATGGCACATAGCAGCGGAAATGGCACAGGAAATGTTATTGCGCTAAATAGCTGCTCCCGGAAATGGAAATTGATTTTTCTCCGGTGATACCATATAATATATCCGAACCGGAGCAATCCCGGTCTGCGGGATGTTCACACTAAACGGATGCGGTTCATATTACATTTCAGAAAGGGGGAAGGAACCATATGTTAGCAGGTAAGACAGTTCTTCTGGGAGTTTCCGGGAGCATCGCGGCGTACAAGACGGCGTATCTGGCCAGTGCTTTGAAGAAGCTGAATGCGGACGTGCATGTGCTGATGACGCGAAATGCAACGAATTTCATCAATCCGATTACGTTCGAGACTCTGACCGGCAACAAGTGTCTTGTGGATACCTTTGACCGGAATTTTGAGTTCAGTGTGGAGCATGTCTCTCTGGCAAAGCAGGCGGACGTGGTGATGGTCGCTCCGGCCAGCGCCAATGTGATCGGAAAGATCGCCCATGGGATAGCGGATGATATGCTCACGACGACAGTGATGGCATGCAAGTGCAAGATCTTTATTTCACCGGCCATGAATACGAACATGTTCGAGAATCCGATTGTTCAGGATAATTTAAAGATTCTGAAAGGCTATGGGTACGATGTGATCAGTCCGGCCGTCGGATATCTGGCCTGCGGGGATACCGGAGCCGGGAAGATGCCGGACCCGGATGTGCTGCTCCAGTATATCCTTCAGGAAATTGCTTATGAGAAGGATATGGAAGGCCTGAAAGTGCTTGTGACAGCGGGGCCTACGGAGGAGGTGATTGATCCGGTGAGATATATCACCAATCATTCGACCGGCCGTATGGGGTATGCCATCGCACAGGTGTGCAGCCGGCGGGGAGCTCAGGTTACTCTTGTGACGGGGCCGACGGCGCTGGAGACTCCGCGGTTTGTCGATGCAGTGCAGGTGAAGTCGGCGAAAGACATGTTTACTGCAGTGACGTCGCGGGCGGCGGATCAGGATATCATCATCAAGGCGGCGGCAGTGGCGGATTTCCGGCCTGTTCATGTGAGCCGGGAGAAGATTAAGAAGCAGGAGAGGCCGGAGAACGGACAGGATCCCTCCGGGAAGACAGTTCTTGAGCTGGAGCGCACAGATGATATTCTGGCGTATCTGGGAGAGCGCAAGGTGCCGGGACAGTTCTTGTGCGGATTTGCCATGGAGACACAGGATTTGCTGGAAAACGCGAGACGGAAGCTTAAGAAAAAGCACCTGGATATGATTGCTGCCAACAGCCTGCGGGTTGCGGGCGCCGGATTTGGCGGCGACACAAATGTGGTGACTCTTATCACAGAGGATGAGGAAGTCTCACTCGGAAAGATGTCAAAAGAGGAGACAGCCGTAAAGATACTGGATAAGATTATGGACATGAGAAGAAAATAAGAAGTAACTAAGTGAAAATGCAGGGGAAAGGTTGCATTTTCCTCTGTGCCAAAAGTATTGTATCCCGGATGGGAATGATAACAAGGAGGCAGTTATGAACAATTTAAACAAATCAGAGAAACACAGCGGTGTGCAGGCGGCAGATGTGCGGACAGCGGATGTACAGACAGCGGGCGCGCAGATGGCCGGCGCAAGGACAGGAAGCAGATACAGTATTTTGAGTATGGTTCAGGTGGCGATATTCGGTGCGATCATATGCATCATGGCCTTTACCCCCTTTCTGGGCTATATCCCGCTTGGATTTACCCGGGCAACGATTATCCATATACCCGTAATTATCGCTTCACTTCTGATGGGACCGAAGAAGGGAGGAGTTCTGGGCTTTCTCTTCGGCCTGACAAGCTTTATTAACAATACAATCAACCCGACGGCTACATCGTTTGTGTTCACGCCCTTTTACAGTATGGCGGGAATCAGCGGGGGCTTCGGCAGTGTGATCATCTGTTTTATCCCCAGAATCCTGGTGGGAATAGTTCCCTATTATGTCTACAGGCTGGCGCTTAAGCTGTCCGGAGAAAAGGTAAAGCAGCGGGGAGTGTCCGGCACAGGCCTGGCGCTGGCGGGAGTGTCCGGCGCCTTGGTGAACACACTGCTTGTGATGAATCTGATCTTTGTATTCTTCCGAGACGCATATGCGGCCGCGAATGATGTGGCAGTGTCAGCGGTGTATACTTTTATTCTGTCGGTCATCTGCGTGAACGGGATTCCAGAAGCGATTGTGGCGGGTATCCTCACGCTGCTGATCGGGCGGGCTCTTTTAAAGAAAAATGTCAGAGAAAGGCTGGGCTTTAGGAATGATCTTGGCTATTGATATCGGGAATACGAATATCGTGATCGGATGTATTGACGGGTCAAAGTGTGTTTTTGTAGAGCGCCTTTCAACTGTGCGGACGAAAACGGAACTGGAATATGCGATAGACATTAAAAATGTGTTTGATATCTACCATATTCGGCTGAGAGAGCTGGAGGGAGGCATTATCTCATCTGTCGTGCCTCAGATCACAGTAACGGCAAAGCTTGCGGTTGAGAAAATCTTAAAGAAGGAACCGCTTGTTGTGGGAGCGGGAATCAAGACCGGACTGAATATCCGGATCGACAATCCCGCCCAGCTCGGCAGCGACCTGGTGGTGGATTCTGTCGCTGCGCTGGCTGAGTACCCGGCGCCAATGCTTATCTTTGATATGGGAACCGCGAATACGGTATGTGTGATCGACAAGAATAAGAACTATATCGGCGGGATGATTTATCCCGGAATCGGAGTGTCCCTGGACTCCCTGACGGCTCATGCGGCGCAGCTTGGAGGGATCGGCCTGGAACCACCGGAACATATCATTGGGAAAAACACGGTGGAATGTATGAAAAGCGGCGTTCTCTATAGTTCTGCCGCGGCGATAGACGGCATTATAGACCGGCTCTGCGATGAGCTGGAAGGCGATGTGACGGTAATTGCCACAGGAGGGCTTGCAGGGGAAATAGTGCCCTATTGCAGACGTAAGATTATACTGGACGATAATCTGCTTTTGAAGGGCCTGGCAGTGATCTATCGGAAGAATCAGAAGGGTTGATTTAGCAGACGGCAAACACGGCTTTGAAAAAAGGGAGGATTCGGTTTTGCTTCAGTGATAAGGAACAATCACGAAGCGGACGAATCCTCCCTTTTTATATTTTGCCAGAGGAGAAAATTCACCGGATTCCCGGGAATTTACAGTGCATCGCCGCGTTTGATATAACCCGGTTTTTCTGGGGAGGCGATGACTCTCTTGCCGCGTACAAGTCTTGCGTGTTTGTCGATTACAAGATTTTCTGCGTGCACACCTTTTCCGATTGTGACATCAGCAGAAACAACGCAGTTTCTTACGATTGCGCCCGGTTTAATCGTGCAGCCTCTTCCGATGATGGAGTTTTCTACAGTGCCCTCGATAAGACATCCGTTGGAGATGACAGAGGACTTCACCTGGCTGCCCTCAAAATACTGTGTCGGGCAGGAATCGTTTGTGCGTGTATAGATCGGCCAGTCTGAATCAAAGAGACCGGACGCGTTTTTCAAGTCGATCAGATCTATGTTTGCGTGATAATAGCTGTTGAAATCTGAAATCGCCGCAAAGTATCCGCGGTGAGGAACCGCACGGATATCAAGTTCTTCACACTCTTCATTGAGAATATCGAAGAATGTATACATGGAGGACATCTTATGCGCTTTCTTTACAAGCTCAATGAACAGTTCTTTTGTCATAACATAGGTGTCCATGGAAATATTTCTGTTTTTTGCATTGCCATGGTTCGGATCAATGGAGAGTACACCCTTCTGCTTGTTGATATTCAGAGTATAGCAGTTCAGGAAGGACTCCTTCGCGTTGTCAACAGAGTGATACATCATAGAGATGTCCGCTCCGGACTCGATATGCTCTTTTAAGAATACGCTGTAATCAGCGGTGTAAACCATATAGCTGGGAGCGATCACGACATATGGGAAGTGAAGTTCCTCAATACAGTCCATATTCTCCATATAAGCGGCAATATCTGTGCTGTAGATGTCGCCGATCTGATTGTGCTCAGTAAACAGGATGTTCAGGCCGCCGCGTTTGGAGTTGATATTGTAATGGCGTCCGGTTCCCAGGTGCTCTGTAAGTGAGCGGGGTTTCTGACGGACATAAACCTGAATGTTTTCAATCTCGCTGTTGCTCATATTTGAAATCGGGAAATCGATCGTGCGGTATCTTCCGAGGAAGGAGAAAGCTCCTACCGGGCGGAATTCCTGAAGGCCGTCTACCCGAATGTGATTCCCGGCAAAGTTAATAATTCCAAAAGCCTTACTCATCTTATTCATCCCCCTTTACACGTTTTGCTACGAGTTCGATATTCTTGCTGTCGGCAGATCCGACAACTGCGTTTTTGCCGATCTTGATTCCGTCAGCTACGAGAGCGCGGGTGACAACAGCTCCTTCCGCGACTTCAGCCCCTGGCATGAGCACGCTGTCGATTACCTTTGCGCCGGGAGCGACTTTCGCGCCGGTAAAGAGAACAGAGTTCTTTACCTCGCCGTCAATTACACAGCCCTGAGTAATAAACGCGCGGTCAATCACAGCGTCAGCTCCGACATAATGAGGAAGTGCCGTAACGTCTTCTGTATAAATTTTCCAGGTCTTATCATTTAAGTCAAGCTCATTGTTTTTGTCAAGCAGGTCCATGTTTGCTTCCCAAAGAGAATCAATAGTGCCGACGTCTTTCCAGTATCCTTTGAATTTGTAAGCGTACAGGCTCTTTCCGTCGTTTAACATAGTCGGGATGATATCTTTTCCGAAGTCATGATTGGACTCTTCGTTCTTCATATCCGTCAGAAGCATCTTGCGGAGAAGCTTCCAGTTAAAGATATAGATTCCCATAGAAGCCAGGTTGCTCTTCGGGTGCTCCGGCTTTTCCTCAAACTCAACGATACGTCCGTCTTCGTTGGCATTCATGATACCGAAACGGCTCGCCTCTTTCATAGGAACTTCGATTACAGCGATTGTCGCGTCCGCGTTGCATTCTCTGTGATAAGCGAGCATCTTCGCGTAATTCATCTTATAGATGTGATCACCGGAGAGGATCAGAAGATATTCCGGCGAATATGTATCAATGAAATCAATATTCTGCGAAATGGCGTCCGCTGTTCCGCGGTATACGTCTAAGTTGGCGTCTGATTTTTCACGGGGAGGAAGTACGAAAACCCCGCTGTCCTTCGCGTCAAGCCCCCAGCGGCGTCCTGCCGCCACATAGCTGTTCAGGAGAATGGATTCATACTGGGTAAGGACACCGACAATATCGATTCCGCTGTTGGCACAATTGCTGAGAGGGAAATCGATGATGCGGTATTTCCCGCCATATGAAACCGCTGGTTTCGCGACCTTCTTCGTCAGTTCGTGAAGACGGGAGCCGCGGCCGCCAGCTAAGATCATAGCTAACATGTTATTTTGCTTCATAATGAGCCCTCACTTTCATTCTTAATGGCTTATATTATACAATTTTTTTTGTGGTTTTTCCACACCTGGGAGGTAGAAAGTGCAAGATTTTCGTTAAAATGGTATAAAAAAGCATAATACTGATTGACATTATAAATTTTTCTATATACTATATTGTTAGTTACCGAACAAATACTATTTCAGATCAGATGGGAGATGTCTCCCATCTGATGTGGTCTAAGGGAAGATTTCCCGCGGAGCTTAGAACCAGGAAAGGATGTGATGCGGGTATGTGCGGCGGTGGAAACCGGGAGGCGCGCGATCGCGGGCACGATGTGGGCAGGCTGATCAACACGCTTTCCCACCAGCTGAAAAGGCAGATGTGCATTCCGGAAGAGGAGGACAGCCTGACGACAAATATGCAGCGGCTCGTACTGCATTACATTTTGTTTGAATCTCTGCAAAGGGATATCTATCAGAAGGACGTGGAGAAGGAATTCCAGATCCGCAGGTCAACGGCTACGGGAACGCTTCAGATCCTGGAGAAGAATGGCTTTATAATAAGGCAGCCCGTTGAGAGGGACGCGAGGCTGAAAAAGCTGGTGCCCACGGCGAAGGCCGAAGGGGTGCGGGAACATATCCTGGAACACATTCGCTATATCGAGGGGCTTCTCACGGGAAATATTCCTGAGGAAAAACTTGCGGTCTGCAGGGAAGTGATGGAACAGATGTCGGAGAATTTGTCGGTCAACGAAAAAAAGAGAGAGGAGATAACAGACCATGAATAGAATACTGCTTCGTTCTGTCAGGGAATACAAAAAAGAATCTTTCCTGACTCCTGTGCTGGTCTGTCTGGAAGTGCTGATGGAAGTCCTGATTCCGCTTCTGATGGCAAGAATTATCGATGTCGGAATTATGGAAGGCGATATGGGCTATATCATAAAGATGGGGCTTCTTCTTATCTTTATGGCTATGCTGGCCCTCGTATTCGGCGCGAAGGCAGGACAGCTGGGCGCAATTGCATCATCAGGATATGCAAAGAACCTGCGCCACGATATTTTTTATAAAATACAGGACTTCTCGTTTGGGAATATCGACCATTTCTCAACGTCAAGCCTTGTTACCAGAATGACAACGGATATCACAAATGTGCAGATGGCGTATATGTTTACGATCCGCCTTCTGGCGAGAGCCCCGATCATGATCATACTTTCGCTGATCATGACCATGACTATCAGCATGCCCATCGCCATAGTGATGCTGATTGTGGCGCCGATCCTGGGCATAAGCCTGATCTTTATCGCGAAAAAGGCGCACCCCCATTTTGTCCAGGTATTTGATGAGTACGACGTGCTGAATAATACAGTGCAGGAAAATGTAAACGCGGCCAGAGTGGTAAAAGCGTATGTGCGCGGCGACTATGAAGTGGAGAAGTTTGGCAAAGTCTCTACCCTCGTATTTAAACTCTTCACGAAGGCGGAGAAGATCGTAGCGTGGAACTCCCCGATTATGCAGTTTGCGGTGTACACAGTTGTGATTGTAATGGTTCTGATCGGAGGAGAGAGCATTATCACCGGCACAATGCAGACCGGAGAGCTGACCAGTGTTATTGTATATGCGCTTCAGATCCTGATGTCGCTTATGATGGTTACGTTTGTATTTACCATGATAATGATCGCAGAGGCTTCCACGGACCGTATTACAGAGGTACTTGTGGAAGTGCCAGAGATGTCGGATAAAGAAAACGCAGTCACAGAAGTTGCCAACGGCGATATTGATTTTGAGCACGTGAATTTCAGCTATTCCGGAAAAGACGGCAACCTGTCCCTCAAAGATGTGAATATTCATATTAAGAGCGGACAGATCATCGGTATCATCGGTGGAACGGGAAGCGCGAAGTCTACGCTTGTACAGCTGATTCCCCGTCTTTATGACGTGACGGAGGGATGTGTGAAAGTAGGCGGTGTGGATGTCCGGGATTATAACCTGGAAGCTCTGCGCGACCAGGTATCTGTGGTGCTTCAGAAGAATGTGCTCTTCACAGGAAGCATTTATGAAAATGTGCGCTGGGGCGATGAGAATGCCAGCGATGAAGAGGTGCAGAGAGTGTGTAAGCTGGCCCAGGCGGACGGTTTTATCCAGGAGTTCCCGGGCAAGTATAACACGATGATCGTGGAAGGCGGAAATAACGTATCCGGCGGACAGAAGCAGAGGCTCTGTATCGCCAGGGCGCTTCTTAAGAAGCCGAAGATCCTGATCCTGGATGACTCCACAAGCGCTGTCGATACCAGGACAGACGCGCTGATCCGTCAGGCGTTCCGCGAAGAGATACCGGATACGACCAAGATTATTATCGCACAGAGAATCTCTTCGGTGGAGGATGCGGATATGATCATTGTCATGGATAACGGAGAGATCAACGGCATCGGTACATCAGTGGAGCTTCTTAAGAACAATGCGATTTACAGAGAAGTATATGAATCACAGGTGAAAGGAGGCGCGGAAAATGAGTGATCAGAACAAACAGCGGCCAGGCGGCGGCCCGGCCGTTACAAAAGCTACGATCAAGACGGCGAAGCGCCTGCTTGGCTATGTGACAGGAACATATAAAGTACAGTTTATTATTGTGCTCTTCTGTATCCTGATGAGTTCAGTGGCATCAATCTCCGTGTCACTGTCTCTGAAATTCCTTCTGGACGATTTCATCATTCCGCTGATCGGCCAGGAGAATCCGGATTATACGGAACTTTACAGAGCGCTTACTCTGCTGGGATCAATCTTCCTCCTGGGAGTAATCGCGACATTTATATACAGCAGGATGATGGTTGTGATCGGCCAGGGTGTACTCAAGCGCGTGCGTGATGAGATGTTCGAACATATGCAGAAACTTCCGATCCGGTATTTCGACCAGAATACAAACGGTTCTATCATGAGCCTTTATACGAACGATACGGATACTCTGCGTCAGATGATCAACCAGTCCATACCGCAGGTGTTGATGTCAGTGTTTACAGTTGTGGTGACATTTATCTCCATGCTGGTGCTCAGTCCGCTCCTCACAGTTCTGGCGGTGCTGATGATTTTTATAATGACGTTTGTCTCCCGCGTCGTGGCGGGCAACAGCGGGAAATACTTCATCCGCCAGCAGCTGGATCTCGCTGATATCACAGGATTTGTAGAAGAGCGGATGAACGGACAGAGAGTGGTGAAGGTATTTAACCACGAAAAAATATCTGAGCGTGAGTTCGATGAACTTAACGAGCGCCTGTTCGCCAGCGCGTCCAACGCGCATACATTTGCCAGTATGATGGGACCGATCATCGGAAATCTGGGAAATCTGCAGTTCGTACTGACAGCAGTTTTCGGCGGCTTCCTCTCCGTGGCGGGAATCGGAAACATTACACTTGGCGTTATGGCATCTTATCTTCAGTTTACAAAGAGCTTTACTCAGCCGTTTATGCAGATCGCTCAGCAGTTCAACTCCATTATCATGGCGCTGGCCGGAGCAGAGCGTATCTTCAATATGATGGATGAAGAGCCTGAGGTGGACGACGGATACGTCACACTGGTAAACGCGAAAAAAGACGCGGACGGCAATATTACAGAATGCAAAGAGAGAACCGGAATGTGGGCGTGGAAACATCCGCACCAGGCTGACGGAAGCATTACTTATACAGAGCTCAAAGGCGATGTGCGTTTCTATGACATGACTTTCGGATATACGCCGGATCACATGGTGCTCCATGACCTGACCCTGTACGCGAAGCCGGGACAGAAACTGGCGTTCGTCGGTTCTACGGGAGCGGGAAAGACAACGATCACAAACCTGATCAATCGGTTTTACGATGTGGCTGACGGAAAGATCCGCTACGATGATATAAACATCAACAAGATCAAAAAGGCAGATCTGAGACATTCACTGGGAATCGTGCTCCAGGATACACACCTGTTCACGGGTACGATCAAGGAGAATATCCGTTACGGAAAGCTGGACGCAACGGATGAAGAAGTATACAAGGCAGCGCAGCTGGCCCATGCGGACGGATTTATTAAGATGCTGCCGAAGGGATATGATACCCACTTAAGCGGCGACGGCGAGGAACTGTCCCAGGGACAGAGACAGCTGCTGGCAATCGCCAGAGCGGCCATCGCAGATCCGCCGGTGCTGATTCTCGATGAGGCGACCTCCTCAATTGACACAAGAACAGAGCAGATCGTTCAGCAGGGAATGGATAACCTGATGAAAGGACGTACCGTATTCGTCATCGCCCACAGACTGTCCACAATCCGCAACAGCGACGCGATCATGGTGCTCGAGCATGGGCGCATCATCGAAAGAGGCACCCACGAAGAACTGATCAAACAGCATGGAACATACTACCAGCTGTACACAGGGAAGTTAGAGCTTTCGTGATGGCTACAAGCCGTGCGAAAATGCTCATGTGCCATAAAGTAACACAAAAAGCAACAGACAGCCGCCACAATTCCGTAAAGATTGATACTTGACAGTCTCCCGAAAGCTCGCTATAATAATAGACGTAAAATTTGAGTGGACTTTTCCGGATTCGGTCATCTTTTTGCCACACAACTGTCTTATGATAGTTGTGTGGCTTTTTTGTTGCCTGCATCTCGGAAATGTTGACAGAATGGAGGATGATTTTTTATGGAAAACAACTTCTTATCTCTGATCAAGACGCGCCGTAGTGTACGGGCTTACAAACCGCAACCTGTCCCTTCCGAGGCGTTGGACGCTGTACTGGAAGCCGGGACTTATGCACCTACCGGCGGAGGACGTCAATCCCCTACCATCATTGCAATCACAGACCCCAAATACCGGCAGGAAATCGCCAGGTTAAACGCAGAAGTGATGGGGAGCAACACAGACCCTTATTATGGCGCGCCTGTCGTGATCCTGGTTTTGGCAGATGGCTCCGCAAGCACCTTTGTTGAGGATGGAAGCTGCGTCCTTGAAAATATGATGCTCGCTGCCCATGCCCTTGGACTGGGAACCGTATGGGTACATCGGGAACGTGAGATTTTCGACAGTGAAAGCGGCAAGGCTCTCCTGCGGGAGTGGAAGTTGCCGGAAACCTTGCGTGGCGTCGGGGCGATTGCATTGGGTTATCCGGCCAAGGAAGCCGGTCAGCCCGCAGCACGGAAACAAAACTATATTGTTCGGATTTAATGTCCCGCTGTCCGGCGCAATTTTTTTGCGCCGGACAATTTGTGGAGAGGAGGGAAAGTATGCAGACCAATAATAAAATGGCGGTTGCTCCTGTTGGAAAGCTCATTTGGCAAATGTCGATACCACCGCTGATCTCCATGTTCCTGCAATATTCCTATAATCTGATAGACAGTGCGTTTGTAGCGCAGTTGAATGAGAATGCACTAACGGCTGTTTCTCTATCATTTCCGATTACAACACTGATGAATGCGGCGTCCATCTGGATCGGTGTTGGTGTGAATGTACTGATTGCGGGGTATCTTGGGGAGAAAAAGCAGGATGAAGCAAATACCACTGTCACACATGGATTGTTACTGGCCTTTGGCGTTGGTGCTTTGCTCAACCTTCTGTCATTACTGGTTATGAAACCCTACTTTCGGGCATTTACCAGTAATGAAGAAATCTATCAGTTGAGCATTGCCTATATGAGCGTATGTGCGTTCATGCAAGTTCCCAATATGGTGCATATCGCAATCCAGAAGATGATACAGGCCACCGGGAATATGATTGCTCCCATGTGGTTCCAGATTGCGGGAGTGGTCGTTAATTTTGTATTCAACCCCATCCTGATTTTTGGTATTGGTGTTTTTCCGGCTATGGGAATCCGCGGCTCTGCGGTGGCTACTGTTGCGGGCTATTTATTATCCATGATTTTGGCATTTGCCTTGCTGCTAGGCAAAAAGCAGAAAGTGCGGATAAAGATCAAAGGATTCCATTTGCAAAAGAGGCTGATTGGCCGTATTTTCGCCCTTGGGCTGCCGTCTTTCATTATGAATGCCCTTAGTTCTTTTATGGTGACTTTTGTAAACTTTTTTCTGGTCGCCTATTCCGATACGGCAATCGCTTTCTTCGGTGCGTATTTTAAGGTGCAGCAGTTGATCGTTATGACGGTAAATGGCTTGATCCAGGGCTGTTTGCCTATTATGCGGTTTAACTACGGCGCGGGAAACAGAGAAAGGCTGCACGCCGCTTTCCGATACGGAACCGCTTTGGTCACTGGTATGATGATACTGGGGACGTTGGCCGTCATCCTCTTTCCGGCGCAGATTTTGAGATTATTTACGGCATCGGAAGCCATGCGCTCCTTTGGAATATCCGCTATGCGGATTATGGCGGCAAGCTATCTGTTTTGCGGCCTCTCTACTATGATTTCCACCTATTTTCAGGCTACGGAAAAAGTAGGTTCAAGCATGGCAATTCAATTATGCAGACAACTGCTTTTCCTTGTTCCTGCCTTATGGTGTCTGGACAAATTATTCCAGCTGAACGGAATCTGGCTTGCATTTCCTGTTGCGGAAACCGCCACTTTGCTCGTTGCTCTCGTGATGATGGCATGGCATCGCCACAAAAATATCTTATAACGTGTTCCAGGGAGGAGAAATGATGAACGATACTTTCATGAAAGAAAAACCGGTATTACCGCTGATTTTATCCATGGCCCTGCCTATGGTTTTATCCATGCTGGTTAATTCTCTATACAACATTGTCGACAGCTTTTTCGTCGCGCAGATCAGCGAGGACGCTATGACGGCGTTATCACTGGTTTACCCGATCCAAAATTTTATTAATGCTGCCGGAATTGGATTTGGTGTTGGAATCAACGCAGTCATCGCCTTCTATCTGGGCGCTGGAGACCACAGGAAAGCGGATCAGGCTGCAACACAGGGACTTGTGCTTGCCGTGATTCATGGCGCTGTCATGACAGTCTGCTGTATCGCGATTATGCCGGTTTTCCTGCGAATGTTCACTTCATCCGAGACGGTGGTTGAACTTGGCGTCCGCTATTCTGTTGTTGCGTTCTCTTTTACATTGGTTGTCACTGTCAGCATGACATTCGAGAAACTATTCCAGGCAATAGGAAACATGAAAATAACCATGATAAGCCTGATGTGCGGGTGCATTACAAATATTGTCTTAGATCCCGTTCTGATTTTTGGCTTTGGCCCATTTCCGGAAATGGGAATCGAAGGCGCTGCACTGGCGACCGGCATCGGGCAAACTCTGACGCTGGCGATTTACCTTGCAGTCTATCTTGTGCGGCCAATTGGCGTGCATATCCGCAGACAGTACATTCTGCCCAGCAAAAAGATGGTAATAAAGCTGTACTCCATCGGAATTCCCGCAACCCTGAATCTTGCGCTTCCGTCTCTTTTGATTTCGGCGCTCAATGCTATTTTGGCGGCATATTCCGAAGTGTTTATTCTGGTTTTGGGGATCTATTACAAATTGCAGACATTCATCTATCTTCCGGCGAATGGCATTGTCCAGGGAATGCGTCCCCTGATCGGCTATAACTACGGTGCGGGCGAGAGCAAAAGAGTCAGCCAGATTTATAAGATCGTTTTGTGCATGAGTGGTATCATTATGGTGTTTGGGACAGTGATATGTCTGCTGATACCCGGTCGGCTTATGGGCCTGTTTACTCACACAGCAGCGACGATTCAAGCCGGGGAAACGGCCCTGCGCATTATCGGCGCCGGTTTTATTGTCTCGGCGGTTTCCGTTACATCTTCCGGCGCACTGGAGGGACTTGGAAAAGGCACTCCTTCCTTACTGATTTCACTTTGCCGATATGTGGTGGTTATCATTCCAACTGCGTTTTTACTCAGCAGGCTTTTCGGTGCGATTGGTGTCTGGAATGCGTTTTGGATCGCGGAAGCGATTACAGCAGTCATCTCTATTTTTGTTTACAACAAGACAATAGCAAGGCCGGTCGGGACCAGTCAACGATAAAATAAACGCCGTTTCGCGCCGTCGTTGACAGCCCCGCCTGTCTTTGCTGGTAGGTAATCAAGGGGCGACAGCAAGGAGTGCTGCCGCCCGAACTATTATTAGAGAGGGGGAGGTTTTCCGTGACTGACTTTGAAGCCTATCAAGAATATATCCAACGCAAGCATAACGCCTTTTGCAAGACTGTTATTCGTTACGCAGCCATAGATAAAATTTTGAATTTGCGGCAACAATGGGAACGGGAAGTTTCCCTTGACTATCTGATGAATGAAAAGTTTGTCCAGTTTGCCGAGCCGGAGCCAGACGAAGAATATCCCTTTACAATCTGCGGGCAGACCATCCTATTGAGCAATGCCTCCCTTGTCGCTGCACTCTCTGGTTTGCCGGAGCAAGCGCAGGAAGAAATCCTGCGCTATTACTTCCTGCATCAGCCGCAGCGAGTAATCGGCGCGTCTATTGGCCGGTCACGCAGCACAGCGGGACGGCATATCCAGCTTGCCTTGCGACGGTTGCGTGAGAAAATGGGGGTGTTATGGCATGAGTAAACTTTTGCCCTATGAAACAATCGTCAAAGCCCATGAGGGCGACCCGGACGCGGTAAACGCTGTTCTGTCCCACTATGCCGGATATATCCGGCATTTCTCCAAAATGAATGGACAAGTCAACGCCGAGGTTGAGGACTATGTGAAGCAGCGGCTAATTGCCAGCTTATTCAAGTTTCGGTTCGACTACCCGCCGGACAAGCCGTAAAAATTAAATACCAGCCGTCACCGGCTAACACCGAAAGCAGTAAGTCTGAAAAGATTTGCTGCTTTTTTTCTGCCCGTTTGATTTCCCGGCCATTTAGCCCCTTGTTGGGTGTAGTAGTGGGTGAGGGGAATTTTTTTCTGCCCCGATATTTGGCAAATTTCAAAACGCGGTGTTGTAGGGAGTGAAAGGGGAATTTTTTTCCCGGCCAGTGGGCAGACGTCGGCTTCTCATTTGTATCTTTGGCGAAAAGAGGGAAAGGCCGCAACCAGCGGGCAGCGAAGCCCCTCTCCGGCGTCATATTGGCAAAAAAAGACAGCGAACAGCGGGCCGGAAGCCCCGCCCTGTTCGCTCTATGTACGGAAAAACCCGAATAGGGGCAGTCTGCGGCAGTCTTAGAGCAAGTTTCTACCACGGTGCCAAAATCCGCAATTCTGCGGTTTTGCCCCTCGCGGGAAACTTGTTGGGGAGTGCCTTCCCCAAACCCTGCTATGCGGCTTGCGCCGCAAAAATATTTCTGTCCGGCAGGCCGCTTTTTGCGGGAACTGCCCCGGAAATGCCTAACAGACCAGCCTATTTTTTGTGATAAGTGAAAGGAGGTTTACAGCCCATGCCGAAGCGATACAACACACCCCACCGCAGCCGCGTTGTGAAAACCCGGCTGTCCGAAGATGAATACGCCGACTTCACAGCGCGGCTTGCGCCCTATGGTATCAGCCAGTCGGAATTTCTCCGGCAGGCGATACGGCGCACCACCATACGCCCCATTATCCATGTGTCGGCGGTCAATGACGAACTGCTTTCCGCTGTCGGGAAACTCACAGCCGAGTACGGCAGGATCGGCGGCAACCTCAACCAGATTGCCCGGTATCTGAACGAGTACGGCGTACCCTATAACGCGCTGTCCGGCGAGGTACGCGCCGCCATAGCCGACCTTGCCGCCCTCAAGTATGAAGTCCTCAAGAAAGTAGGTGACGCAGTTGGCAACACTCAAGCATATCAACTCTAAAAACGCCGACTACGGAGCCGCCGAACAATACCTGCTGTTTGAGCATG